>NZ_JAMHKS010000062.1:0-111806 GCF_025566055.1 Leclercia tamurae | reverse complement strand
GGTGGTACAGCACGAAAGTGGGGGTGATCGACCTGAAGAAAAAGTCGATCACCATGGGTAAAGGATGTTAAAAAGTGTTCACCATGTCCCCGAACATCTGTCTACCATGTCCCCGGACCGTACACCCTCAAGGGAGAGGGGATCGTCCGTGCGGGAGATGAGAAAAACTACCTTTCCCTCAGCGCCTCTTTCGCACGGTTAAACGGCTTGATCATATAATCCATCACCGATTTCTCGCCGGTTTTGATATCCACCGTGGCAATCATCCCTGGCACAATCGAGAAGTGCCTCCCCGCTTTGTTGACCAGATAATCCTGACTGGTGCGGATAAATACCCGGTAATAGAACACTTCCGGTTTGGCTTCATCCTGAATGGTATCCGGCGAGATGGTCTCCACCACGCCGTCCAGCCCGCCGTAGATGGCGTAATCGTAGGCGGTGATCTTCACCAGCGCCTTCTGCCCCGGGTGGATAAAGGCGATATCGCGCGGTGACAGGCGGGTTTCAATCAGCAGGTGATCGTCCACCGGCACAATCTCCATCATCTCGCCGTTCGGCGGGATAACGCCGCCGATGGTGGTTACCTTGATGTTCTTCACAATGCCACGCACCGGGGAGGTCACCGTCAGACGAGTCACCGAATCCTCACGCCCCTTCAGCACCGCAGAGACCATGTCCACTTCGGCATTGGATTTAGACAACGCTTCCCGGGCCTGCACGTAATACTGCGAGCGCAGGTCGGTGAGCTTCAGCTCCAGGTCGCTCTTCTGGCGCTGCAGGCGCAGAGCTTCAACGTGGCTGGCAGCGCCGGTTTTCACCAGCCGCTGGGTGATGGCGAGTTCCGCGTTAACCAGCTCCAGCGCCTGGCGCAGCTCGCGCCGGGAGTCTTCCAGCTGCTCGCGGCGGGAGTTGTAGAGCCGGGTTTCCGCGGCGATCAGATCGGTCCATTTCGCCAGCTCGGGCGGGAAGGTGAGCGGCAGATCGTTCACCTCTGCATGCAGACGGGCGCTGGAGGCCAGCGACGCACGGTAGCGGGCGGCGCTTTCACCGACGTTAGATTCAGAGCGGGTCGGGTCGAGGCGAGCCAGCACCTGGCCGGCTTGCACCTGATCCCCCTCGTGGACCTTCAGCTCGGCGAGGATCCCGCCGTCGAGTGACTGTAAAACCTGCTCGCGGGAGCTGGGGATCACCTTCCCGGTGCCGGTCGATACCTCATCCAGAATGCTGTACCACGCCCATACTCCGCCGATGATAAACAGCAGCAGGCTGATTAACACAATGCTTCTGGCCCCGGTATAGCCGCTCTCGGAGCCGAGGGCGTTATCCAGATCGTCTATCGCGGCGGCATCATGCTGACTGATTTTCATTTTTCCACTCCCGGCCATTTGCCTGCTGCGATTGTTGCTGCATTCGGCTGTTGCTCAGCGCCTGGGCTTTCGGCGCATCCATCACCAGCATGCCCTCTTTCAACACCACCACGCGCTCCACCAGCTCCAGCATCGGCACCCGGTGGGTAGCGACGATCAGGGTCCGGTTGCCGAGCCACTGGCTCAGGCGCTGAATAAATTCGCGTTCGGTGTGCTCATCCAGCGAGGCGGTAGGTTCGTCCAGCAGGACGACATTGGGATCGCGCAGGAACATACGCGCCAGCAAAATCGACTGGCGCTGGCCGCCGGAGAGCCCGACGCCGTTCTCCATGATCGGATGGTCCAGCCCCTTCGCCAGCTTCTGCACGAAGGTGGCTGCGCCGCACATCTCCAGCACGGCAAAAATCTCGTCGTCGGTGGCGCGGGGCATCCCGAGGGTGATGTTCTCGCGCAGGGTGCCGTAAAACAGCCGCGCGTTCTGGCTCATCAGGCCGACGTTACGCCGCACGTCCGCCATGTCGAGATGGGGCAGGCTGAGGTTGTCGAGCCGCAGTTCGCCGCCCACCAGATCCATCCCGCCGACCATCGCCTGCAGCAGGGTCGATTTGCCCGCGCCGTTGCGGCCCAGGATCGCCACGTGCTCGCCGGGTTTGATCTCCAGCCGGTTAATGCGCAGAACCGGGTTCTGCACGTCACCGCCGTAGGCAAACTGCGCCTGTTCGAACAGGTAGTGGCCGCGCAGCACGTCCTGGCGGATCGGCGTCTCTTCACGCTGGTTCTCGGTGGGGAGCTGCATAATGTTGTCCAGCCCCTCTTTGGCCGCCTTCACCTGCTGCCAGCGGGCCAGCACACCGCACAGGGTCGCCATCGGGGCGATCATCCGCGAGGCCAGCATCGAGGCGGCCACCACCGCACCGGTGGTCATTTCGCCTTCGATCACCATCGGGGCACCCACCACAATCACCGCGGTATAGACCAGGCTCTGAATGGTCATTCCCCAGCTGATCAGGCCCTGGGTCAGCTCGCGGGTCTTCAGGCCCGACTCGGCGGTGATTTGAATGTAGCTGTTCCACTGTTGCAGGAAGCGGTTCTCCGCCTGCATCAGCTTGATGTCTTCCAGCCCCTGCACGCTCTCCACCAGCACCGCGTTGCGCAGGGTCGATTCATGGGCCGACTGCTTCGCCAGCGCCGCCAGCTTTTTCTGCAGCAGCAGGCCCGGCAATACCATCAGCACCGCCGCCACCGGGGCGATCCACGCCAGCGACGGGGCGATGATCGCCAGCACGCCGACAAACAGGAAGAAGAAGGGCAGGTCAACGATGGTGGAGATGGTCGAGGAGGTGACCATCTCGCGGATCTGCTCCAGCTCGCGCAGCTGGGAGATAAAGCTGCCGGTGGAGCGCGGCACCGCGCTGTTACGCAGGCGCAGGGCATGGCCGAACACCCGGTCCGAGACGCGCAGGTCGGCCCGTTTGCCCAGCAGATCCATAATGTGGCAGCGGGCGAGTCGCAGAATAAAGCCGAACAGGGTGGCAATCAGCACCCCGATGGTCAGCACGTAGAGGGTAGGGTAGGACTGGGCGGGGATCACCCGGTCATAGACCTGCATCGAAAACAGAATCCCGGCCAGCGAAAGCAGGTTGATGAACAGCGCCGCCAGCATCACGTAGGTGTAGGGGCGCAGGTCGCGCATCACCAGCCGGTAGAGCCAGTCCGGGCGGTATTTTGAGATATAGGCATCCACCCGGCTGTCTTTTAACGCCGCCAGCGGACGCAGGGCCACCACCTGATGAATGGCCGGCAGCAGCGCCGCCAGCGAAACGCGGTTGGTCTGGGCCTTGCCGTCAAAGAAGCAGACGTCGAGCATATCTTCCCCGTCGAAGTGCTCAATGACGCCGATCTTGCCGTCATTAAGCTCCACCACCACCGGCAGACGCCAGCTGTTGATCGACTCCTGGCCGTTGTTGAGCAGCTTAAAGGAGAGCCCCGCCTCACGGGCCAGCCCGCTCAGGGCCGGGGTTTTGCTCTTCCCCTGTAGCCAGGGGGCGCCAGCCACCAGCGCGCCGGGGGAGCAGGCCACCCGGTAGCGGGTGGCGACATAGCCAAACGCCTGCGCCCAGTGCTCCAGCGCCTCCTGCGTCAGTGGCTCCTCGTGAAGGATATCGTCTCGCGTCATGGCTGGATCTCCACTGACTGAATAGTGTGGTTTTCAAGGCTGAAGGCGTTGCGCATTCGCCCGGTGTTATACAGGCAGTTGATCTGCAGCTGGTGCAGCTGTCCGGCGGTTTGCCACTGGGTAAAGCGAGTCTGGTAGACCTCCTGCTCGGCGTTCAGCACGTCCAGCAGCGGGCGGGAGCCCAAATCCAGATACTGCTGCTGATAGAGTTCGCGGGTGCGCTGGCTGAGGGTCTCCTGGCGGGACTGGATCTGCAGGGTGCTCATCAGGCTCATCACCTGGCTGCGCGACTCCTGCAATTTTTGCCGCACGTCCAGCCGGGTGCGCTGCACGTTGGACTGCGCCGCCTCCACCGCATGGCTGGCGGCGTTACGCCGGGCGTCCAGGCCACCGCCCTGGTAGATCGGCATCTCGACGTTGACCGACACGTTGTACTGGGTTTTATCCAGCGTGTCGTGGCCGGGATAGCGATTGTTAATGTAGTGACGAACCTCCGGCTCCAGCGAGATGGTCGGGGTCATCTGGGCGTTGGCGTAGTCCAGATTGGCCTGCGCCACATTGGCCTGCGCCCAGGAGGAGAGCACCGCGGGCACCAGCCGGTCATCGGGATCTTTGATGTCGCAGCTTTGGGCCAGTTTGGCCGGGAAGGCGTTGCTTACCTCGTTGAGGTTGTTCCAGCCGAGGTTGCTCATCAGCGTGGCGCGGGCACTGTCGAGATTGGCCTGATACTGCATCAGCTGCGAGCGTGCCCCTTCGATACGGGCGTCGGTCTGCACCACGTCCGAGAGCGAGGTGGCCCCTTCGTCGTTACGCTGGCGCGTCAGTTGGCCGATGCTGCCGAGGGCCTCAAGCTGCTCTTCGGCGGTCTCCACCATCTGCTGCCACATCTGCACCTGCACCAGCGCGGTGGCGGTATCCCGGGCGATGGTATCAATGCTCAGCAGGACGTTGGCCTGCTGCTGCACCACGCCCGCGTCTTCGGCCCGCACCTGGCTGGAAACTTTGCCGAAGTCATAGAGCATCTGGGAGAGGGAGAGCACCACGGAAGGGGTAAAGCCGGTGTCGCTGGAGTTGTTACTGTAGCCGTTGTTGATCCCGGCGCTGATCTGCGGGTAGTACTTCGATTTGGCGACATCAACCTGCTGGATCTGTTCGTAGAGTTTGCCCACCGCTTCGCGGATGGTGGGATGCCAGTTAACGGCACGGTTCACCGCATCGCCCAGGGTTAAGGTGCCGGGGGCAGCCGGGCTTGTCGGCAACGCCACCCGGCCATTCAGCGAGGGCAGCTCCTGATTTTCATTTACTTGTCCAAAACTAATGACCGCAGGGGAGTCGGCAGCCAGGGCGTGCCCGGACAACAGGCAGCACCCAAGCCACCAGCAAGGTGCTTTGTTCATGGCATTATCCCTAAAAAACTGAACAACTTTATAATGTTAAGCCCGGGCGACGTGCGCCCGGGTCTTGTTATTAGCGCTATCCGGTGATGATGTGTTGTTGGTTAACCAGCTCCTCGTAGGTTGTCTGAACGTTATCCAATGTTACCAGTGTAGTATTGGTGTAAATATTTGCTGCACCGTCCCGGTCGACAGAGATCACGGTATTGCCATTGCTGTTGGTAACACTCAGATAGTTGCCCAGCGTGGCGTTGTCCCCGTTCCAGCCCACCAGCAGATCGCTGATATCGATCTTGTCTCCCTGCGCCAGAGAGAAGTTGGTCCAGTGGTCGTTGCCGCCGTTGCCCGCCGTGCCGTTACCCGCCGTACTGTTGAGCACCTCGTAAATCAGCGTGTCGCCATAGGCGCTACCGGTGAAGGTATCGTTATGCTCGGAGCTGGCGAACTGTGGTGCCATGTTGATGGTCAGGGTCGCGGTATCAGTGGTGCCGTTCTCGCCGGTCAGTTTGTAGGTGAAGGTCTCCTTAGTGGTCATTGAAGCCAGCGACACGCCGCTGTTGAGGGTATAGGTATACGCCCCGTCCACGCCGATGGTCAGCACCCCGTAATGCCCCTGAACCGTGGCGGTGGCCGTGGCAGTGGTATACGGGTCCAGGGTGGTGACGGTGCCGGTATAGCTGGTGATGCTCAGACGGCTGTCCACCGAATGGAGCTGATCCAGCACGCCGCCCGAATCCGAGCCGTCAAAGATATTGCCGGTGACGGTGTGGCCCGCGGTGGTGAGCTCACTGTTGAGGAACACCGTGGTACCGGTGACGTACGGCGTGATGGAGATCTGGCCTAACCCCAGCGGACCCATCGCCCCGGTAAAGTTAAGGGTGTAGGTCCCGGCGTTCAGATCCAGATCCGGCAGGTTGATGGTGGCCACGCCACCCAACAGCAGACCGCCATTGAAGGAACCGCTTCGGGTCACGCCTGCCCCGGTAATGGTCCAGTTCACGTTCAGGCCGCCCAGCGACAACAGTGAGGCGACGTTGAAGTGCAGCACCACGTCATGCAGGGCGGTGTTGGCCGCCACCTCAAACGTGCCGCTGCCACTTTTGGAGGTGGAGGCGAGCAGGGCGGCGTTCCAGGTCGCGTTACCCACCGTATCATCGCGATAGGCTGCGACCTGCGAGGTGGTGTCGAAGACCAGCGCATCGCTGACGTCGTTGACCGCATCCAGCGCCACTGGCGTTGGGGTGATGTTCAGCGAGGCGGTGTCCTTGTCGCCATTCGGTGCCGTCACGGTATAGATGAAGGAGTCCGGCGTGCTGATCAGGTCCGCCCCGACCCCGTTCCGCAGGGTATAGGTATATTTCCCCTGGGCGTCGATATCCAGAGTGCCGTACTGCCCCTCAATGCGGGTGGTGCCCGTGGCGTTCACGTCAACACCATTCACCTGAGTAACGACGGTGCCGGCAGGCACGATGTCACTCTGCAGCACGTCGCCGGTGGTGGCGGCAGTGGTGCTGGTGACGGCGTAGACATGGTCCTCCAGAATGTTGATCTGGTAGCCGGTCAGCACCGTGATCCCCGCCGCGGTGTTCATCAGGAAGAGATACTCCCCGGCCGGCAGGGTCAGCGTCAGCGGTGCCGAGGTGCCCCCCAGCAGCGGCGCGCGCAGCCAGCCCGCCTCGGTGCGCATCCGCTCATAGCTCTGGGTCGCCGGGTTGAACTTGTAGATATAGAGGTCAAACACCGATCCCACGGCCACCCCACCAACGGAACCCTGAATCGTCATGGTGCGGGTGGTGCCTTCCTGGACGCTGTACTTCATGGTCTCGCTGCGATCGTCCAGCAGGTTGAGGTTCAGCACGTTACCCAGATTGACACCCACCACGGTAAAGCCGCCCTGGCTCGATGGACCATAGTCGATGGACTGCACCTGGGTGTTAAAGGTCAGCGAGGCGGTATCGTCCACCGCCGTCACGCTGTTGCGCACCGTGTTCTCACCCAGGGTGATGACCAGGCGGGCATCGTCCGTCGCCCCTTTCCCGGCGATGTTGTAGGTGAAGGTGTCGGTCCGGCCCAGCACTGAGGTGCTGGTGTTGGTCAGGGTGTAGGTGTAGCTCCCGTCGGCGTGCAGGGTCAGGGTGCCGTACAGCCCGTTAATGGTGGTGCCCGCCTCACCCGCCGCCACGTTGACGGTGACGCCGTTGGCGTTGGTGACGCTGGTGACCAGGGTGCCGTTCGGGGCGCTGTCGCTGCCGCTCACCGGATCGGTGTCGGTGATGACGTTGCCGTTTTTCACCAGCGCGCCGGTCAGGGTGCCCGCGGTGGTTTGCGTGACGTCCACATCCAGGCTGGTATAGGACCCGGTCGCCAGCAGGTTGGAGTTATAGCTCAGGACGCGATACTGCCCGCCCGGCAGGCCGGTCAGGTTGAGGGTCACGCCGCTGGACCCGAGGGTCAGCAGGTTGGCGAACTGCGGCAGACCGGTATCCACTTCCGTGGTCCAGGTGGTGCCGTTCCAGCGTTGAACAATCACCTCCAGGGTATTAAGCAGGGAGAGCACGATGCCGCTGGCGCTGGCGTTGATCTCCATGTTGGCGCTGCCGCCGGTTGGTACGGTGAAGGTCACCTGGGCGGAGTTATCCCCCAGCAGCGACAGCACGTTACCGACCCCGCCCACCAGCTGGAGGCCATAGTCACTGTACTGGGCGGTGCTGACGGTGGCGGTGGTCGTCAGGTCCAGCCCCACCACGTTGTCACTGGCGGACAGCGGCAGGTTCGGCGCAATCACCGTCCCGGTGACGGAGGTATTACCCGCCGCATCGGTAGCCGAGAGAGTGATCCGCTCCCCTTCGGACTGCTTGTCGAGGAAGGTGTAGCTCCAGGCTCCCTGGGCGTTGGCGGTGGTGGTCACCACGCTGTTATCGCTCAACAGCAGGGTGATGGTGCTGCCCGCTTCGGCAGTACCGCTCAGGACGCTGCCGTCGGCGTTGAAGGTTCCCTGCGGCGTGCCCGGGGCGATGGTATCCACGATAACCGTGCTCAGCGGCGTGGACGGGCTGGTGCCGACCGCATTGCCCGCGGTGGCGGTAAAGGCGTGGGAGCCGTTACCCAACGGCACGGTTGGGGTATACGTCCAGACCCCCGCGCTGTTGGTGGTCACCGTGGCTAACAGCACGTTGTTGTCATACAGGGTGATGGTGGAGAGCGGCTGCGCGGTCCCGGTCAGGGTCGGGGTGGTGTCGTCCGTGCTCTGGCCGCTCAGCAGGTTGCCGATGATGCTGCCCACGTTGTCGTTAACGCTGGTGATGACCGGTGGGTTCGGCACCAGCGAGTACGGCATCCGCAGATCTACCGTCAGCCCGGCGTTACCGGCCCGGTCGGTGGCAAAGACGTGTAGCAGCTCGGCGTTAACCTGCGGCGTGGAGAGCGTGACGCTGAACCTGCCGGTGGCGTCAGCCACGCCGGTCCCCAGTACCGTCACGTTGTCGGTACCGAGAATAGTCACGGTGCTGCCCACCTCGGCGGTGCCGGTGACCTGGCCCCCGCTGTTAAGCACGGTGAAGCCGCCCGGTGCGCCCGGCGCAACGGTGTCAACAGTGATGGCGGTGACCGGCGACGCCGCGCTGAGGTTGCCTGCCGCATCGGTGGCGGTGGCGGTGAAGTTATGCACCCCGTCGGTGAGGGTGGTGGTGGTCTGCGGCAGGGTCCACTGACCCTGGGCGTTGGCCGTCACCTGGCCCACCAGCGTGGTGCCGTCGTAGATCCGCACCACGGCGTTGGCTTCGGCGGTACCGTTGAGCGTCAGGCGCGTGTCGTTAGTCGGATTACCGTTGAGTACCGGACCCTGGATGGTGCCGACGTCATCCACTACCGAGGTAATGACCGGCGCACCCGGGGCGGTGGCATCGAGGTTAAGGTTAAAGCCCGCGGTCGGCAGACTGACGTTGCCCACCGCATCGGTGGCGGTCACCGTCAGGACGCGCTGGCCGTCGGGCAGCGGCGTGGCTGGGGTAAAGCTCCAGGCGCTATTGGCGTCGGCCACCACGGTGCCCAGCAGCAGGTCACCGTCATAGATACTCACCGTTGAGCCCGCTTCTGCCGTGCCGCTGAGGGTCGGTCTGGCGTCGTTGGTCAGCTGACCGCTGGTGAGCGACACCAGGGTGCCGACATCATCCACCACCGAAACCAGTACCGGCACCGCTGGCGGCAGGGTATCCACCGTCAGGCTGAAGGTGGCGGAGGCATCGCTGACGTTACCTGCCGCATCCGTCGCCACCGCCGTGAAGTTGTGCTGGGCGTTGGTGAGCGGCGTGGTCAGGGCGATGGTCCAGTTGCCACTGCCATCGGCGATGGCGGTGCCCAGCAGGGTCTGACCTTCAAACAGCTGTACCCGGGCGTTCGGTTCGCTGGTGCCGGTGAGCACCGGCAGGGTGTCGTCGGTGCGCTGGCCGCTGGTCAGGGCACCGGTGATGGTGCCAGCATCGTCCTGGGCGAGGGTGATGACCGGCGCGATCGGTTTGATCGCATCGACAATCACCGTGAAGCCCGCCGAGAGATCACTGAGGTTGCCTGCCGCATCGACGGCGCTGGCGGTGAAGGTGTGGCTCCCGTTGCCCAGTTCGGTCCCCGGCGTGAAGGTCCAGTCGCCTGCGGCGGTGGCCTGCACGGTGCCGAGGGCGACGCCGTTGTCATAGACGGTGACCGTGGCGTTCGCCGCGGCTCTGCCCGACAGGGTCGGGGTGGTGTCGTCAGTGACCTGGCCGGAGACGGTGAGCGGCGTCTGGATGGTGCCCACGTTATCGGCGGCCGCGACGATGGTTGGTGCCGCTGGCGCCAGGGTATCCACCGTCAGGGTAAAGGCTCCGCTGACCGGACCGGTATTTCCGGCAAGGTCGGTGGCGGTCAGGGTCACGCTGTGCAGCCCGTCCTCAAGGAGGGTGTCAGGCGTAAAGGTCCAGTTGCCCGAGGCGTTAACCACCGCGGAGCCGATCTCCTGCCCGTCGACCAGAATGCGAACCGTGGAGCCCGCTTCGCCGGTACCGTTAAAGGTTGGCCGGGCGTCGTTGGTGAGGCCGCCGTTGGTGATCGGCCCGGTAATGGTCCCGACATCATCCACTACGCTGCCGAGAACCGGCGCCACTGGGGCGACGGTATCAACGCTCAGCGAGAAGGCTGGCGAGGTGCCGGAGACGTTACCTGCCGCATCGGTGGCGGTGACGCGCAGCGCATGCGGCCCCTGGGCCAGATCGCTGGTCGGGGTAAAGGTCCAGTCACCGTCGGCGTTCACCACCGTGGTGCCGATCTCGACCCCGTTATCCAGGATGCGGATGGTGGTGCCCGCCACGCCGGTGCCGGTCAGTTCCGGACGGGCATCGTTGGTGAGCTGGCCGCTGACCAGCGGGCCGGTATTGCCCGCCACGTCGTCATTAACGCTGACCAGCACCGGGGTGGCCGGTGGGGTCATGTCGACGGTGAGGGTGTATGCCCCGGACGGCTCGCTGACGTTGCCTGCGGTGTCGGTGGCGATGGCGGTAAAGCTGTGCAGGCCTTCGGCCAGTACCACCGTTGGGGTGAAGCTCCAGATCCCGCTGGCGTTAGCCAGCACGGTGCCGAGCAGTCTGCCGCCTTCATAGATGGCGACGCTGCTGCCCGCTTCCGCGCTGCCGGACAGGGTCGGGGTGTTGTCGTTGGTGAAGCCGCCGCTCGCCACGTTGCCGGTGACCGGCCCCACGTCGTCGTTAGCCCCTGTGATGACCGGTGCCGCCGCCACGGTATCCACTACCAGTGAGAACGGTGCAGAAGGCTGGCTCTGGTTACCCGCCGGGTCGGTCGCGGTGATGAGCAGGGTATAGGTGCCATCGTCCAGCGCTGCTGGCAGGGTAAAGCTCCATGCCCCAGTGGCGCTCACGGGTACGGTGCCAAGGACAGCGTCACCGGAGTAGATGGTGATCACGTCGCCCGGCGTCGCGGTGCCGTTCAGGGTTGGCTGGTTGTCGTCGGTCGGCGTGCCGCTGACCACTGACCCGGTCACGGTGCCGACGTTATCCACGAGGGTGCCGAGGGTCGGCGCCGCAGGTGGGGTGAGATCGATATTGACCGTCGCCCCTGGCGACTGGCCGCTGGTCTGGCCGTCAACGGTGGCGGTCACGCTGAAGCTGTGGCTGCCTTCAGCAAGGGCTGTTGCAATCGGGAACGACCAGGCCCCGGTGGTGGCGTCGGCGGTGACGGTACCCAACGGCGTGGTGCTGTCATCCAGATAGACTGTGACCAGGCTGCCCGGGATCGCTGTCCCGGTCAGGGTTGGGGTGGCGTCGTTGGAGCTGCCGCCTTTAACGTTAACGCCGCCGCCGGTGCCGTTGTCATCCACAATGGTGTCGATAACCGGCACGTCCGGCAGAGCTGGCGTGGCCGGGACGTTATAGGTCCCCGGATCGCTGACGTTACCTGCCACATCGCTGGCGGTCAGGCTCAGGGTGACCGCATCGCTTTGCGGCGGGGTCAGGGCCACCGAGAACTGGCCCTGGGCGTTGGTCACGCCGGTGCCCAGCACCACGTTGCCCGGGCCAGTTACCGTAATGATGGAGCCCGCTTCGGCGGTGCCGGTCAGCGGCGTACCGCCGGAGACGATGCCGGTCACCACTGGCGCACCCGGCGCCTGGGTGTCGACGATCAGGTTAACCGGCGTGCTTTGGCTGGTGTTGCCCGCCGCATCGCTCGCCACCACGGTGAAGGTGTGCGAGGCATCGGACAGTGGCGTACCGGCCGGGATCGGCAGCGTCCACTGCCCCTCGGCGCTGACCTGCACCTCGCCCACCGGATTACCGTCGACCAGGACGGTGATGGTGCTCAGCGGCTCGCCGGTACCGGTCAGGGTCGGCGTGCTGCTGTTGGCGTAAAGCGCACCGTTGGCGAGGGTGCTGTCGGTGATCTCCAGCAGCTGCGGGATCGCCGGTGGCACGGTGTCAATGGTGTAGACAAAGTCACTGCCCGCCTCGCTGACGTTCCCGGCGGCATCCAGCGCCGCTACGGTCAGGGTGGTAGAGCCATCGTTCAGCGCTGGGGTGGTGATGGTCCAGCTACCGTTGGTGACCAGGCCGCGACCCACTTCAATGCCGTTGCTGTAGAGAATGACGGTGGTGCCGTCCTCTCCGCTGCCGGTGACGGTTGGGGTGTTATCGTTGCTGCTGCCGCCCGCCGTAACGTTGCCGGTGACCGGTCCGGCGTTATCCGCCACGCTGGCGATCACTGGAATATCAGGCACGCTGCTGTCGACGGTCACCGTCATGCTGCCTGAGATCGGCGAGACGTTGCCCGCCTCGTCGGTGGCGGTGAGGGTGAAGCTGTGCGACCCCTCG
Source organism: Leclercia tamurae (assembly GCF_025566055.1). Taxonomy (GTDB): domain Bacteria; phylum Pseudomonadota; class Gammaproteobacteria; order Enterobacterales; family Enterobacteriaceae; genus Enterobacter; species Enterobacter tamurae. Next base: position 99,517 of record NZ_JAMHKS010000062.1, on the reverse strand, counting down.
GCCAGCGGCTGGTCCGGACGCCATGTCCAGTTGCCGTTGATGTCGACCACCACTTCGCCCACCGGCACGTTACCTGTCGTGGTCTGGTCATAGATGGTGATGGTGTCGTCCGGCGTGCCGGTGCCGCTCAGCACCGGACGGGTATCGTTGGTGGCCCCGTTGTTGCTCACCGGGCCGGTGATGTCGCTGACGTTATCCGTGACTACTGGCAGCCCCGGTGCGTCCGGCGCGTCGGTATCGATGGTGATAGTCACCGGATTCGACGGCGCACTCTCGTTGCCCGCGCCGTCGCTGTTGGTCACGGTCAGGCTCAGATCGTAGGTACCATTCGGCAGGCCCGCTGGCGGCGTCCAGGTCCAGGTCCCCCCTGGCTGAACGGTAGTTTCCCCGATCGGCGTGGTGCCGTTGTAGATGGTGACGATATCGCCCTCATTCCCGGTGCCGCTCAGGGTTGGGGTGGTATCGCGGGTGCTGCCGCCGCCGGAAATAGCCGTCTCGCCACTGCCGTCAGGGTTGACGGTGATGTCCGGGATGTCCGGCGTGGCAGGCGGCACGTTATCCACCACCAGGTTAAAGGTGCCGGAGGTGGCGGTGTTGCCCGCCGCATCGCTGACCGTGGCGGTCAGGGCGTGGGTGCCGTTACCCAGCGGGACGGTCAGCTGGATGCTCCATGCTCCCGTTGCGCTGGTGGTGGCGGTGCCGAGCAGGGTGGTGCCGTCATAGAGGCTAATCTGCGCGTTTGCCGGGCCGGTCCCGCGGATCAGCGGCAGGGTTTCATCGGTCGGCTGGTCGCTGACCACGTCGCCGGTGACGCTTCCGCTGGTGTCCACCGCTACGGTGATGACCGGGGCGACTGGCGGGACGGTATCGATGGTGAGGTTAAAGGCCGGGGAAGGCTCGCCGGTGTTACCGGCGGCATCCGTCGCCACCACGGTGATCGCGTGCGGCCCCTCGGCGAGGGCATCTTCAGGGGTGAAGGTCCATACCCCTCCTGCACCCACCAGGGTTGTACCGACCTCAACGCCATCCACCCGAATGCTGATGGTGGTCCCGGCTTCCCCGGTGCCGTTCAGGGTCGGAAGGGTGTCGTTGGTGGCACCGTTGTTGGCGATGGCCACCGGGCTGCCGGAGAGATCGTTCACCACGGAGGTGATCGCTGGCGCGTCCGGGGCGGTGGCATCCACCACGATGCTCCAGCTGTTGGAGGCGGCGCTGTTGTTACCCACGGCGTCGACGGATTGCGCCGTCAGGACGTGGCCGCCGTCAGGCAGGGCGGTGGTGAGCTGGATCTCCCAGGTGCCCTCCGCGCTGGCCTGGGTGGTGCCGATCAGCACCGTGCCGCTGTAGATCTGGATAGTGGTGTTGGCCGGACCGGTGCCGCGGATCAGCGGCGTGGCATCATTGGTGGTCTGCCCGTCGGTGACGGTGCCGGTGACAGCGGTCACGTTGTCCACCACGTCAGTAATCACCGGGATGGCCGGTGGGGTGGTATCCGGGGCGACGATCTGGCCTTCCGCGCCGGTGTTTCCGGCGATGTCAGTGGCGGTGACCGTCAGCAGTTCACCGTTCAGTTTCGGCGTGGTGAGGGTGACGGAGAAGCTGCCGCTGTCGTCAACCACGCCGGTGCCGATCACTGCGTTTCCATCGCGTACGGTGATGGTGCTGCCCGCTTCACCACGGCCGGTAAGGGTAGTGCCGTTATTGAGGACGGTGAAGCTGTCCGGCGCGTCCGGGGCGAGGGTGTCGATAATAATCGAGGCCACCGGCGAGGCCGCGCTGAGGTTGCCTGCCTCATCAATGGCGATGGCGGTGAAGTTATGCTCGCCGTCCTCAAGGGCGACGAGGGTCTGATCCAGCGTCCACTGGCCTTCGGTGTTAGCGGTGGTCTCGCCCACCAGGGTCTCGCCGTCGTAAATGCGCACGATGGCATTGGCTTCGGCGGTGCCGTTGAGGGTCGGACGGGTGTCGTTGGTCGGGCTGCCGTTGAGAACCGGGCCCTGCACCGAACCGGTGTTATCCACTACCGAGGCGATGGCCGGTGCGACCGGGGCGGTGGCATCGACGTTAACGATAAACCCGGTGGTTGGCGGGCTGACGTTGCCTGCCGCATCGGTGGTGGTCACCGTCAGAGTGTGTTCCCCGTCTGCCAGCGGGCTGAGCGGGGTGAAGCTCCAGGCGTTGTCATCCCCGACGAGGGCGCTGCCCAGCAGGGTCGTGCCGTCGTAAACGTTCACCGTGGTGCCCGCTTCCGCCGTGCCGCTGAGGGTTGGTCTGGCGTCGTTGGTCAGTTGGCCATTAGTGAGGGTTACCGTCTCACCCACATCATCCGTGACCGTGGCCAGCACAGGTGCCACGGGCACCTGCGTATCCACCGTCAGGGTGAAGACGGCGGACGAATCGCTGGCATTGCCTGCCGCATCGGTCGCCACCGCGGTGAAGTTGTGCTGAGCATCGCTGAGCGGGGTGTTGACCTCAATCGACCAATTGCCGTCGGCATTCGCGACCCCTTCGCCGACCAGCACGTCATCGGCAAAAATCTGTATCCGGGCGTTCGGTTCGCTGGTGCCGGTGAGCACCGGCTGGTCGTCGTTGGTGGTGCGGCCGCTGGTGAGCGAGCCGGTCACCGGGTCGATATTGTCAATCGCCAGGGTAATCGTCGGCGGGGCAGGAGGCAGGGTATCGACAATCAGCGTGAAGCCCGGGGAGGTCTCGCTGAGGTTGCCCGCTTCATCGCGAGCGCTGGTGGTAAAGGTGTGGCTGCCGCTGGTCAGGGCCGTGGCCGGGGTCCAGCTCCAGTCGCCGGTTTCGTTGGCCTGCACGGTGGCGACGAGGGCACCGTTGTCGTAAATCGCCACGCTGGAATTGGCTTCAGCCTGTCCGGTCAGGGTCGGCGTCGTGTCGTCGGTGGTTTGGCCGGAGGTGGTGATTGGCGTCTGAATAGTGCCCACGTTATCGCTGATGGCGGTAAGCGTCGGCGCCGTTGGGGCCAGGGTATCCACCGTCAGGGTAAAGGGATCGCTGGCAGGACTGGTGTTTCCGGCGGCGTCGGTGGCGGTAAAGCGGATGCTGCGGGTGCCTTCTGCCAGCGCCGTTTCCGGGGTGAAGGTCCAGCTCCCCGAGGCGTTAACCACCGCGGTGCCGATCTCCAGCTCGTCAACAATGATGCGGATGGTGGCCCCCACTTCGCCGCTGCCGGTGAAGGTTGGGCGGGCGTCATTGGTGACATCGCCGCTGTCCAGCGTGCCGGTCACGGTGCCGACATCATCCACCACGGTGTTGAGGACCGGTGCCAGTGGGGCGGCGATATCGATATTGATGTTGAAGACTGGCGAGGTACCGGAGACGTTGCCCGCGGCATCGGTGGCGTTGACGCGCAGATCGTGTGGTCCGGCGGCCAGATCGCTGGTTGGGGTAAAGCTCCAGCTGCCGCTGGCGCTGACCAGCGCGGTGCCGATCTCGATCCCGTTATCCAGGATGTGGACAGTGCTGCCCGCCACGCCGGTGCCGGTCAGTTCCGGACGCACATCGTTGGTGATCTGCCCGTTGGTCAGCAGGCCGGTATTGCCCGGCACGTCATCGTTGATGCTGACAATCACCGGGGTAGCCGGTGGGGTCATGTCCACCACCAGGGTGTATGCCTCCGAGAATGGGCTGACGTTGCCCGCGCTGTCGGTGGCGACCACGGTAAAGACGTGCTGGCCTTCCGCCAGCACAGTGGTCGGGGTGAAGCTCCAGGCGCCGGTAGGGCTGGCGGTGACGGTGCCAATCAGGTTGATGCCGTCGTAGATGGCGACGCTGCTGCCAGCTTCCGCGGTGCCCGTCAGGGTTGGGGTGTTGTCATTGGTGCTGCCGTTGTTGGCGATGTTGCCGGTGACCGGCCCGACGTCATCGTTGGCCCCGGTGATGATCGCTTCGCCCGCGGTGGTATCCACCACCAGCGAGAACGGCTCTGAGCGTGAGCTTTCGTTCCCGGCCGGATCGGTGGCGCTGAGGGTCAGGGCGTAGGTGCCATCATCCAGCGGTTCGGTCAGGGTGATGCTCCAGGCCCCGGTGTTGCCCACTGTGGCGGTGCCGATCAGGGTATCGTCCGCGTAAAGGCGGATCACATCCCCCGGGGTTGCCGTACCGGTGAAGGTCGGCAGGTCATCGTTGGTTGGTCTGCCGCTGACCACTGTCCCGGTCAGCGGACCGACGTCGTCCACCACGGAACCAAACGCCGGGGCGTCCGGGGCGGTGAGATCGATATTAACCGTCGCCGCTGGCGATTGGCCGCTGGTCTGGCCGTCAACGGTGGCGGTCACGCTGAAGCTGTGGTTGCCTTCGGCCAGTTCAGCAACCGGGAACGTCCAGGCACCGGTCGTAGCGTCGGCGGTAACGGTGCCCAGCGCCGTGGTGCTGCCGTCCAGGTAAATTGTCACCAGGCTGCCCGGGATCGCCGTGCCGGTGAGGGTCGGGGTGGTGTCGTTGGAGCTGCCGCCTTTGACGTTAACGTTGCCGTCTGTACCGTTGTCATCAAGGATGGCGTCGATAACCGGGACGTCCGGCAGCTGTGGTGTTGGTTCGACGATAAAGCTGGCCGGATCGCTGGCGTTCCCCGCCGGGTCGCTCGCTACCACGCCCAGGACGGTTTCGTTGTACTGCGGTGGGGTCAGGGCGATGGAGAACTGCCCCTCGGCGTTGGTCACGCCGGTACCCAGCACTACTTCATCCGGGCCAAGGACCGTAATGGTGGAGCCCGGTTCGGCGGTACCGTTCAGTGGGGTGCCGCCGGAGACGATCCCGGTGACCACTGGACTATCCGGTGCGTCAGTATCCACCACCAGGGTGACCGGGCTGCTTTGGCTGGTGTTGCCTGCCGCGTCGGTCGCCACCACGGTGAAGGTATGGGTGTCATCCGACAGTTCGCTGCCGACCGGCAGCGGGAAGGTCCACTCTCCCTGCTCGTTGACCTGCACCTCGCCCACCGGATTACCGTCGATCAGGACGGTGAGGGTGCTCAGCGGTTCGCCGGTGCCGTTCAGGGTCGGGATGTCGCTCTTCACGTACAGCGTGCCGTTGGCCAGGGTGCTGTCAGAGATCTCCAGCAGCTGCGGATTGCCCGGCGGCACGGTGTCGATGGTGAAGGCAAAGTCGCTGCCGGTGCCGCTGACGTTCCCGGCGGCATCCACCGCCGCCACGGTGAGGGTGGTGGGGCCGTCATTCAGCGCTGGCGTGGTGATGGACCAGCTGCCGTTGGTAACCAGCCCGCGGCCCACTTCAACCCCGTTGCTGTAGAGGATCACCGTGGTGCCGTTTTCGCCGGTCCCGGTGACGGTCGGAGTGTTGTCGTTGGTGCTGCCGCCCGCGGCGAGATTGTCATTCACGCTGGCGATGGTTGGGATCGCAGGCACGAGGGTGTCGACGGTCACGGTGATGGCATCTGATACCACTGAGGCATTGCCCGCCGCATCGGTGGCGACAACGGTAAAGCTGTGTGACCCCTCGGCCAGCGGCTCCTCGGCGCGCCAGGTCCAGTTGCCGTTGATGTCGACCACCACTTCGCCCACCAGCACGTTACCTGCCGTGGTCTGGTCGTAAATGCCGATCACGTCATCCGGTGTGCCGGTACCGCTCAGCACCGGACGGGTGTCGTTGGTCGCGCCGTTGTTGCCCACCGGCCCGGTAATTTCGCTCACGTTATCGGTGACGACCGGCGCATCAGGTTGATCCGGCGCGTCGGTATCAATGGTGATGGACACCGGCTGCGACGGGGCGCTCTCGTTGCCCGCGCCGTCTTTGTTGGTCACGGTCAGGCTGAGATCGTAGGTGCCGTTCGGCAGCCCTGCTGGCGGGGTCCAGGTCCAGTTGCCGCCCGGTGGGATGGTGGTTTCCCCGATTTTAGTGGTGCCGTCGTAGATGGAGACGATATCGCCTTCCGTCCCGGTGCCGCTCAGGGTCGGGGTGGTGTCGCGGGTGCTGCCGCCGGAGGTGAGGGGCTCTTCACCGCTTCCGTCAGGGTTGACGGTGATCGCCGGTACTTCCGGGGTGCCCGGGGCGAGGGTATCCACCACCAGGTTAAAGCTGCCGGAGGTGGAGATATTGCCCACCGCATCGCTGACCGACGCGGTCAGAACGTGGGTGCCATTAACCAGCGGCGTGGCGAGCCGCAGGCTCCAGGTGCCATCCGCATTGCTGGTGGTGGTGCCGAGCAGGGTGGTGCCTTCGTAGATGCTGATCTGCGAATTGGCCGGACCTGTCCCCTCGATCACCGGACGGGTTTCGTCGGTCGGGACGTTGTTGCTGATATCGCCCTGCACGCTGCCGGTGTTATCCACCACCCGAGTGATCGCCGGGATTTCAGGGGCGACGGTATCGATGGTCAGGGTAAAGGTCCCGGAGGCGGGGCTGCTGTTACCGGCGGCATCTGTCGCCACCGTGGTGATCTCATGCAGACCATCCAGCAGCGCCGTGGCCGGGGTGAAGCTCCACTCCCCGCCGTCGCCCACCTGCGCCGTGCCAACCTCCACGCCATCCACCCGAATGCTGATGGTCGAACCCGCTTCGCCGGTGCCGTACAGGGTCGGGCGGTTGTCGTTGGTGGTGCCGTTGTTGCTGATGGCCACCGCAGTCTCAGGCAGATCGTTGATCACCTGGGAAATGGCCGGGGTGGCCGGTGGGGTGGCATCGATGATGAGGGTCCAGCTGTTGGAGGATTCGCTGCGGTTGCCTTCACCGTCAACGGCTTGCGCCGTCAGAACATAGCCGCCGTCGTCGTTCAGCTCCAGCTCGCTGGACCAGTTGCCGTCGGCATCCACTTCGGCAGAACCCACCAGGAGCGCGCCGTTGTAGATATTAATGGTGGCGCCAGGTTCGCCGGTACCGGTGACTACCGGACGGGTGTCATTGGTGATCTGCCCATTAACGACCACGCCTGTAATGCCCTCCACGTCATCCACCACGCTGGTGATGACCGGGGCCTGCGGTGGGGTGATGTCCGGGGCGGTAATGGCCCCTTCCGGCCCGGTGTTACCCGCCGGATCGGTGGCGGTGACCGCCAGGTCTTCCCCGTTCAGGCGTGGGGTGGTGAGGATAATCTCGAAGCTGCCGTCCGGACCGGCGGTCCCTCTGCCGATGATGTCGTCGCCATCACGAATGGTGACGGTGCTGCCCGCTTCGGCGTTACCGGTGACGATGCTGCCTTCAGGGTTGATCGCAAGGTTGGTCGGGGCGTCAGGCGGGGTGACATCGCCAACCACGGTGCTGACTGGCGGGCTTTGGTTTCCGGCAGCATCGGAGGCCACCACGTTGATGGTATCCCCTTCGGTTTGTGCCTCGGTGAGGGGAACGCTGTAGTCGCCGTTAGCATCGGTCTGGCCCTTGCCAATCACCGTCCCATTCCCGTCGGTAATGGTGATGGTGCTGCCTGGTTCGGCGGTGCCGGTGACCTCAGTGCCGCCAGGGATCAGGCCGATGGTCGGCTGGTCCGGCGGGGTGCGGTCAATGGTAAAGGCAAACGGGGCGGAGGGGGCGCTGGTGTTGCCTGCCAGATCGGTCTCCGTCAGGGTGATGCTGTGCGCGCCATCGGCAAGCGGCGTGTCTGGCGTAAAGCTCCATTTGCCGTCCGCGCCAACGGTAGCCTGGCCCACGACCTGGCCGTTGTCATAGAGGGTGATGATGCTGCCCACGTCGCCGGTGCCGTTCAGGGCAGGGCGGTTGGCGTCGGTGGACTGTCCCGCGACCAGTACGCCCTGCACCGTTCCGGTGGTGTCAGTGATCGTCACGCCGGACGGGGCATTTGGGGCGATGGTGTCAACCGTAAGGCTGAAGGCCGGTGAGGCCGGGCCTGTATTGCCCGCGCCGTCGGTGGCCCGGGTGGTGATCTGGTGTGCGCCTTCCCCCAGCGCGGTGTCCGGGGTGAAGCTCCAGCTGCCGTCGCTGTTGACCTGTGCAGTGCCGATGGCGTTACCGTTGTCGTAAACCGTGATGGTGCTGCCGGGTTCGCCGCTGCCGCTAAAGGTCGGGCGGGCGTCGTCGGTGATCTGGCCGCTGGTGAGCGATCCGGTTGCGCTGCCAGCATCATCGACAACGGAGTTGATAGTTGGGGCCTGCGGCGGGGTAGTATCCGCAGCGGTCACCGGGGTGCCCGGTCCTGTGTTGCCTGCCCCGTCGGTAGGGGTGACTGTCAGGGTTTCGCCGTTGGTGTAAGGGGTGCCCAGATCGACGGTGAATTCACCGTTGCTGTCGGTCTGACCTCTGCCGACCACATTCCCGTTGGCGTCGGTGACGGTGATGATGCTGTTGGCTTCGGCGCTCCCGCTAAGCTGAGTGCCGTCTGGTGAGAATCTGAGGTTGCCGGCCGCGCCGGGAGGCGTGGTGTCGTTCGGGTTGGTGACCGGCGGAGTGGGGTTACTGCCATTGCCGCCGTCGCTGCCACCGCCATTACCATTATCACTGTCACTTCCACCACCGCCGCCACCGCCGCCGCCGCCGGCGGCAAGGGCAATGCCCCCTGCCACCGCCACGCCACCCAGGGCCCACGGCCAGATCGCCGCTTCACCTGCCGACGCGGTGGTAGTGCCTGCCAGCAGGGCATCAATGGAGGCAATCGACTGGTAGCTCTCAGCGGCCATTGGATCGGCAATCCACCACAGCGCGCCATTCTCCTCTTCCAGCACCAGCTGGCTGATACCCTGATCGCCGGCGACAAAGAAATTTTTGAGGGTCAGGGTTTCGCCGTCGGCCAGCTTAACAATCAGGTCATTGCCGCTGCGTTCGTAGCCAAGAATGTCGGCCCGTTCGGCGTTGATCTTAACGATGGAGGAGTCATTCAGCGTGACCTGAGTCCCGTCTGTTACCGATTCCACGTGTGTCAGTTTGGAGATGACAGTGATTTTACTCATGTATATTACTCCCGGCAGAGTGCAATGAAATGGCGAGCGGTTTAAGCCATTTCTATTGAGCAGATTGAGCGCCACCCGTAGGGAAATTGTTTATTTGCAACAATGACCCAGGGTAATTATTTAAAAGTTATTAATGGCTGCCGATAAAGCGATGGTGGCAGCGGTATTTTGCCCTTGGTATTCAGGGGGGTAAGACGAATGGGGGTATATTTCTCAGCAGTAAAATCCTTGTCTTTAATATTGGTAACAATTTCGGATTGACTTAATTTGATATAGCCAGAAAGTACTAAAAGCGCAAATTAAGCACCGGTTAATAAAGCGTTAGCGATATTGAAGGCGTTATTTGTGCGGGTATTGAGTCATGGAGCCCAGGCGGGCTGCGGGTTGGCGTGGCTTGCGTAGCGCGGGGGAGGGACGCTTATTTTAATGTTAATTTAATTACTTAGGAATAATCTGGATGTGTAAAACAGGCGAAATTATATTTAAGTGAGGCTGTGTAAATAATTAAGTCAGGGTTAATAAGATAGTGAATATGATATATTTTTAGCTGTTTTTTATATTGATATATACAAGTTGCATTAATAAAAGGCTCTGCTATTTAGTCCATCGTTTAAGTTAAGGCAACAGCGGTATTTGGTAGAAAAAATAGTATGAGAGTGTGATCACAATAGTAGTTGCATTAAGTTTAGGGTTATTAATTCCGGGCAATATAAATATTTTCGCTTTTGTTCGGTTATTTTCGTTTTTGTGGTTTCCAGGACGGGTAAGATGTTGCACGGTGCGGCCTGAATGCCCTCACCCCAACCCTCTCCCACAGGGAGAGGGAGCAAACATAAAAAACGGCAACCTGGGTTGCCGTTTTGCATTTACCTCCGCTAACCGGTAATGATGTGGTTCTGGTTTACCAGCTCCTCATATGTGGTCTGAACCTCCTCCAGCGTCACCAGGGTTGCGGGTGCATAGCGAGCGTCGGCTCCGTCCCGGTCGATGCTGATAACGGTGTTGCCATCACTGTTGCTGACCTGGATAAACTCCCCCAGCGTGGCGCGATCGCCGTTCCAGCCGACCAGCAGCTCGCTGATGTCGATTTTGTTCCCCGCCGCCAGCGAGAAGTTGCTGACGTGGTCGCCACCGGTCTCATTGAGCACGTTATAGATCAGCGTTTCGCCGGGGGTGCTGGCGCTCAGGGTGCTGACCACCGGCTCCTCGCTCTGGGCGAATGCCGCGGTTGCAACCGTTGCGGTTGGTGGGTTGGGTGCTGCCGGATCGACGTTAATCGACCAGATCTCGGACATCACGCTGTGATTGCCGCGGCGGTCAACGGCATCGGCGGTCAGGGAGTGAATCCCATCCGTCAGACTTGCCGGAACCTGGAACGACCAGTTGCCCGCAGAATTGACCTCAGTAAAGCCGATCTGAATATTCTCGCTGTAGACAAATATTTTGGTGCCCAGCTCGCCTGTCCCGGAGATCAGCGGGGTGCGGTCATCGGTTGTCGCCCCGCTAATGATGGTTCCGGTAGTGGTGGAGACGTCATCCACCACGTTGGTAATAATTGGTGTGGCCGGAGGGGTAACGTCCCTGGCCTCTATCGAACTGGCCTCGCTGGTATTGCCCGCGTGATCGGTGGCGGTAAGACTCAGGATCTCACCGTTCAGCCTGGCGGTCGCCATGGTGAAGGAGAAGCTGCCTGATTCACCCACCACGACTTGATCGAGCTTCGTGGTGCCTTCCATAAGGACCACCGTACTACCCACTTCCGCGGTGCCGGTGAGCGTCACGTCATCAGTAGCGATCACCAGCTCCGCAGGCGGTGGTGGCGGCGTGGAGTCAGCGGCGGTGACCTGACCCGGAGGGCTCTCATTCTGAGTAGTATCGAACGCGAGCACCGTCAGCACTTCACCGTTGAGCTGGTCAGGGGCGATGTTGACGGTGAACTTGCCGTCGAGGCCGACTTCACCGGAGCCCAGCTCTATTCCCCCGGCGTCACGCACCGAGATACGCGCTCCGGCTTCGGCTTCACCGCTGACGCTGTCGCCCGTTGCGGCCACCACGAGGGCGGTCGGTGCCGCCGGTGGGGTGGTGTCCCGGGCAGTCAGGTCCGTAGCTGGCCCTTCGTTCCCCGCCCTGTCGGTGGCCGCTGTGCTTAGCGTCTCGCCGTTGAGCTGAGCGGCGCTCAGGGTCACTGAAAACGCCCCGTTGGCATCCGCTATTGCCGTGCCTAAGATAACGCCCAGATCGTTGCTGACCGTGACCGTCGAGTTGGCTTCCGCCGTGCCGGTAAGGATTGTCCCTTCGGTATTGAGCACCAGGCCGGTCGGGGCAGGCGGTGGCGTACGGTCGATGGTAAATTCAAACGGCGCGGAGACGGCGCTCAGGTTACCCGCCAGATCGGTCTCCGTCAGGGTGATGCTGTGCAGCCCATCCGTCAGGGCCACTGGCGGGGTGTAGCTCCAGGTGCCGTTGTCGTCGACGACCACTTCCGTCACCAGCAGGCCATTGTCATAGATGGCGATGGTGCTGCCCGGATCGCCCGAGCCGCCAAGGTCAGGCTGGTTATCATCGGTAAAGCCACCGTTAGTGAGCAGATCCTGAATAGTGCCCACGTCGTCCGTCACTTCCAGCACCGGTGCATTTGGGGCGAGGGTGTCAATGGTGAGGTTAAACTCCTCCGAGTCCGGGCTGACGTTGCCCGCGGCATCGGTGGAGGTGGCGGTGAACTGGTGGAGGCCGTCAGCGAGATTTGCGCTGGGGGTGAAGGTCCAGCTGCCGTCGCTGTTCACCACCGTGGTGCCGATGGCCTTACCGTTGTCGTAAAGGGTGACGGTGGTCCCGGCCTCGCCGCTGCCGCTGAAGACCGGGCGGGGATCGTCGGTGGTCTGGTCGCTGTTGAGCGCGCCGGTCAGGCTGCCGACAGCATCGTCCGCAAGAATAATCATCGGCGTATCCGGCGCGGTGGTATCCGCGGCGGTAATGCTGCTCGACGGGCTGACGTTACCGGAGCTGTCGTTAGCGACAACCGTCAGGGTCTCGCCGTTGGTATAGGGAATGCCCAGCTCAACGGTAAAGTCGCCATTGCCGTTGGTTTTCGCCTTGCCTACCACGTTGCCGTCGGCATCGGTGATGGTGACGGTGCTGTTGGCCTCGGCATTGCCGAGCAGCTGAGTACTGTCTGAAGAGAAACGCAGATTGGTTGGGGCGGCTGGTGGCGTAGTATCGAGCGGTACCGGGCCGGGATCGATACGGTCGCTACCCCCGCCGCCACCGCCGCCACCTCCACCCGCCGCCAGGGCAATGCCGCCTGCCGCCGCCACGCCACCCAGTACCCACGGCCAGATTGGGGTATCCCCGGATGAATTACTGACGTTGCCCGCAATCAGTGCATCGGTGGAGGGGATCGACTGATAACGCTCCACGGCGAGCGGTTCGTCGATCCACCACAGGGCGCCGTTTTCATCCAGCACCAGTTGGTGGTCGTTGACGAAGTAGTGTTTCAGCGTCACGGTTTCGCCGTTGGTCATCCTGACCAGCAGATCGTCGCTGCTGCGGGAATAGCTGGCGATATCACCCCGGCCGGCCTGAAGCTTCACGACGGAATCTTCGCCCAGGATGATCTGGTTTCCTTCTGCTACCGTTTCCTGATGCGTCAGTCTGGAGATGACAGTGAATTTACTCATGTGTATGACTCCCAACAGAGTGAAAGAAATGCTGTGTGTTTAAATTCATTTGTTGTCAGCAGATTTTAAGCGTCCCGAAAGAGACACTATTTGTCAGAAATAGTGACCTGCTGAAATGTTTTTTAAAGCGGCTCATGCCAGGCGTGATGTTTGCCATCCCTGTTATTAATATTGCGATCGTCTCATTAGGGCTTAAAAATGATATAGCCAGAAAGCACTAAAAGCGCAAATGACGAAGCGGTGAAATTAATTTCTGGCGATTCATAATGCCTGTTGTAGTCTCTTAAAAGAGAGGATTGCATAAGGTTATTCGCTACAGGCCTTGTGGGGTAAGGGTTTCTGTCGTTTTCTTCAGGCATGGTTAAGACCATGAAGATTGAGGTCGATCACAATTTAATGCGAGATGTGCGTCAATTTGATTAATTAAAAATGGACTCTTAATAATACCCCGTATTTTATTATTGGCGGGGTTGCAATTATCTGTCGATGAGATGCTTAGTCGGGCTTTTAAAAATTATAATAATACAAAGGCATGATTTTTTAAGTGTATGTCAGGCTCATCCACAAATAGCTCTACGACATTAGTGTTGTTTTTTCCTGATGTATTATTGCAGAAAAAGCAGTATAGAACAGAACGTCGGACGTTACCGGATCAATTATTAATAAATATTATCGAATAAAGTCGCGGTCTTGCGCGTTTATCCGTTGGATATTCCCTGTGAAGCTAACCGGAGTCACCACCATGCGTAAACTTACTTCTGCCTGTTTAATGCTAATCGTTCTCGTCCAAGCCCCCCTGGCACTGGCGATGGGCGATAACAATACCGACAAAACCACCCCGGACTGTCCGAAAGGGCAGGTGTATGACAGCGCGAGCAAAAAATGTGTGCCGGATAAGTCCGGCAGTCTCAGCGATCGGGACAAAACCAATTACGCGTACCACCTGGCGAAAAAAGGGGAGTATCAGGCGGCCCTGACCCTGCTTGACAGCCTGAAAGACGGTAACACGGCGGAAGCATGGAACTATCGCGGCTATGCCACCCGCAAACTGGGGCGCACCGACGAGGGCATTGGCTATTATCAGCGTTCGCTGGCGCTGGCCCCGAACTACGCCAAAGCGCGTGAATACCTTGGCGAAGCCTGGATGGTGAAAGGGCGTCCCGATCTCGCCGGGGAGCAGCTGAAAGCGATTGCCGCCATCTGCGGCCAGGGTTGTGAAGAGTACCGCGATCTCCAGGCAGCCATTAACGGCCACCCTGAATCCTGAAACCGGGCGCGAGGATCGAAAAATCACTACCCGTGACGTTCACCAGCAGCTTGCTGCCCATCTGACACGCCTCTGGCGCTACGGCCTGGTGCTGTCGCGCAACCGGGACATGGCCGAGGAGCTGGTGCAGGCCACCTGCGTGCGTGCGCTGGAAAAGAGCGCGCAGTTTGCGCCGGGCACGCGCATCGACAGGTGGCTGTTTTCGATCCTCCATTCGATCTGGATCTCCGATCTGCGCGCGCGCCGCGTGCGGATGGGGCAGGGTTTTGTCGATACCGAGGATCTCCAGGCACCCGACACTGGCGAACAGGACGACGATCGGCAGCGTTACCAGCAGATCATGCGTCGGGTTAACGCCCTGCCGGAAGCGCAGCGCAATACGCTCTTTCTGGTCTATGTCGAAGGTTTTAGCTATCAGGAGGCGGCCGAGACCTTATCGGTGCCGGTTGGCACGATAATGAGCCGACTGGCCACCGCGCGGGCGACGCTGGCGAAAACAGCGTCTGTCCCGCCTGCTGTAAAGGAGAAACGCTGGTGAAAACGATCCGTTTTACGCCCCCCTATGGCGATGAGGCCATTGTTGCCTGGCTGGACGGCGAGATGGCGGAGAGCGATGCTGAGCAGTTTGCCCGCCTGCTGCGCAGCGACGACCTGCTCGCCGGACGTACCGCCGAACTGATGAAGAGTAACCAGGATTATCACGCGGCCTTTTCCGCTCTGCTGGAGGAGGCCCCCGGGGCGCGGATGCAGGCCCGGCTGGCGGCCCATCTCAGCGAACAGGCACCGCCACGCGCGGGGGTCAGCCGTCGGGCGCTGATTGCCGCCTCGGTCTGCTTTTTGCTGACCGGCACGGGCGTGGGTTATCTGGCACGTACGTTGTCAGGTGAAGGGCAGGACGAACGCGATGAGAACGCCAACATCCGCGATCTGGAGGCGCACTATATGTCGCTCTACAGCACCGAAACGCTGCTCGATGCCGACAGCTCGCCCCCGGTGCTGCGCCGCGGCCTGGCCCGCATCGCCCAGGATGTGGGGTTGCATCTGCGTGAGCAGCAGCTGGTTCTGCACAACAGCGAGCTGAAGATGGTGCGTATTCTGCGCTATGAACATACCGCTATCGCCCAGATTGCCTGGCACCAGGCTGATTATGGCCCGCTGGCGCTGTGCATCTCGCCGCTCGGGCAGGGGGGGGCAACCGCGTTGTCCAGCGAGCAGCGTTACGGGATGCATATCGCCTGGTGGCACGCCCGGGGGTATCAGTTTGCCCTGATTGGCCGCACGCCGGTGGCGCAGTTACAGCAGGCGGCCCGTCAACTGCAGGCCGCGCTGTCATAGCGCGGAGCCGGGTTTCGCCTGGATATCAATGGCAATGGCGATCCGATCGTCCACCACCAGCGCAAAGCGATCCATTTTATAGGCCGACCGGGAGATGGCGGTGGTGGCATGCAGCGCGATCGTCTCTCCTGACTGGCGATCGAGTCGGGCCTCAAGGATCACCGGACGGCTGAGATCCCGGACGGTGAGGGTGCCAAAAGCGCGGTAGCGATCCGGGCCGAGTGCCACCACCCGGGTGCTGGAAAAGGTGATGGTCGGGTAACGAGCGGCATCAAAAAACATATTACTTTTCAGCTGCCAGGTGAGCAGGTTGTTGGAGGCCTGCAGCGTGGCGACCGGGATGGTGACATTGATGCGGTCGTCGAATTCATTGTCCGGGTTCAGCGTGACCTGACCCGTCACCCCCTTCAGATGTGCCCACGACGGAATGCCGCCAAAGGCGCGCCACGACAGCTTGATGGTGGTCCGTTCCGTGTCGATGGTATGGGCGATCGCCGCCGCCTGTAGCGACGGGCAGATGAGCGTGACCACCAGCAAGAGAACAAGGCGCAGCATAAGGTTTTCCTTTCATAGAGTGAGATAAGCGTAGAAAGGCGAAAACGCATCGGCAAGGAGGCGTGCTACAGTGAGGCATTAAAATGTGAGCTGACAAGGGTATACGATGGATTTGATCGATGGCTTAAACAAGAAATATCCGGGCGCCCGGGCATGGGCCTTCGGGGATAGTCCTGAGATGGCAAACGCGCTGGCAGCCCTGGTCGTCAAAGGGGTAAAGACCGCCTCCTGCGGCTCTCTGGCCTCCTTTAATGCCGATGACGCCGCCCCGGGGCCCGGGAGTTACCATATTATTCTTAATGGGCAGGGCGCGCCGGTATGCGTCATCAGAATGGTGTCTCTGCGTCTGGTGCGTTTCTCAGAGGTGACAGAAGCCTTTGCCCGCAAAGAGGGGGAAGGGGACTTGAGCCTGGACTACTGGCGCGAGGAGCATAAGGCCTTTTTCACCCGGGAAGGTGTGTATGCGGATGATATGGAGCTGGTGGCCGAGGAGTTTGTGGTGGTTGAGGTGGTGTGATTTGTGCCGCAGTGCAACGCCGGGTGGCGGCTACGCCTTACCCGGCCTACGGGGTGTCCCGACTCTCACCCATGGGACTGAGGAATCCCTGGTAATTTAATTTCCTTTAACGCAATGAAATAATTACATAATAATTGATTTTCAGCCGGGAGCTCGGGTAGCCAGGGTGGTGCAGTCCGGGGGCGAGGGGGAAAAGGCCGCACTGGTGCATTTGACCTTGTAGGCCCGGCAAGCGAAGCGCCGCCGGGCAGAGAGGCCGCACTGCGGTGACAACACCGGCATGTGACCTTATCAAATCTCCTTAAACGCCAGCTCCAGGCGGGCCATCAGTGGTTTAAACAGGTAGCTCAGGAAGGTGCGCTCCCCGGTTTTAATCGTCACACTGGCGGGCATCCCGGCTTTTATCTTGTGATCGCGCAGCAGGCGCACCCCCTCCGGGGAGACCTGCACTTCGGCCAGGTAGTAGGGCTGCTGGGTCACTTTGTCGGTCAGGCGGTCGGCCGAGACGGTCAGCACCCGGGCCGGCACCGTCGGCAGCAGGGCGTGGTTGAGGGCCGGGAACATCACGTCGACGGTCAGCCCCGGGGCCATTTTATCGATCGCCTGCACCGGGATTTTGGCGTCGATTTGCAGCGGCTGTCCGGCGGCGACAATATCCATCAGATGTTCGCCGGGCTGGATCACCCCGCCCACGGTGCTGACTTTGACGTCCAGCACGATGCCGTCGATGGGCGAGCGGATCACGGTGTTATCCAGCTCGTGGCGGGTCGACTGCAGTTCGTCCTCCAGCATCGCCACCTCTTTTTGTTTATCCGTTAATTCAGACTCCACCTCCCGCTGGTACTGGTGCTGCACCTGGTAGGCTTTGATCCGCAGTTCGTTTTGCTGCGACTTCAGTTTGGCGATATTGAGAATATCCTCCGAGACGGTACTGGAGATCTCCGCCGCCTCACGCTCCAGCACCATCAGCTGGGCTTTGGGGTAGTAGTTCTTCTCGCTCAGCGCCCGGATAGCCCCCAGCTCCCGGTTGATCAGCGTGAACTGACGCTCGCGGTAGCCTTTTATTTTATTCAGGTTCTCGATCTGCCCCACCAGCCCGTCAAGAGACTCGCCGATCATCGACAGCTCATCCTGAATGTTTTTCTGGCGGGTCTGGAAGAGTTTGGCCTGCAGCTGCTGGCTCTCCGCCAGGCGCTTATTGTTGGCGAAGTTTTTGAGCAGGGTTTCGCTGAAGGTGATGCTCTGTGCGCCGTTGCGTTCCGCCAGCAGCCGGTCTTCGCTGGTTTTGGCGGAGATATACTGGGCGCTTAACGCGCTGTAGCGCATATCCAGCTGCAGGGTATCCAGGCGCATTAATACCTGGTTCTTCTTCACCGCTTCCCCTTCCTTCATAAAGATGTCGGTCACCCGGCCACCGCTTAAGTGCTGGATGGTTTTGCGGTTGCTGGAGACCGTCACCGTCCCGTCGGCTACCACCCCGGCATCCAGCGGCGCTTTCACCGCCCAGAGTAAAAACCCGCCGACCGCAATCAGGATCACCGCCAGGCCACGAATCAACGGCGGCCAGATATTGGTATCGACAAGATCGGCGTCTGGCATCTCGGGACTTTTATTGTTGTTGTTCATGATAATGCCTCACGTGGGGTTTGATGGGTTTCAACAGGCGGCTCGCTAACGACTGCTGGCGCAACAGGGACCGATTTCAGCATGTTGGCCTGGCGCAGGTTGGCAAACACCTGCTCGCGCGGGCCGAACGCCTGAACGGCACCTTCGTTAATCAGCAGCACTTTATTCACTACCCCCAGTAGGGTCGGACGATGGGAGATCAGCACCACCGTTTGCCCCTGGGCGCGCAGGGCGTTGATGGCCTTGAGCAACGCCATCTCCCCGGCGTCGTCGAGGTTGGCGTTGGGCTCATCAAGGACGATAAAGGCCGGATTGTTGTAGACCGCCCGGGCCAGTCCGATGCGCTGGCGCTGGCCGCCGGAGAGCTGATGGCCACTGGCGCCAAGCCGGGTGTCGTAGCCCTGCGGCAGGCGTAAAATCATCTCGTGAACCCCGGCCAGCTGCGCCGCGGCCACAATCAGCTCGCTGTTGGCCTCGCCAAAGCGGGCGATGTTCTGGGCGATGCTGCCGTCAAACAGCTCTACATCCTGGGGCAGATAGCCCATCGACGGGCCGAGCAGGGTTTTATCCCACTGGCAGATGTCAGCCCCATCCAGCCGCACTTTTCCGGCCAGCGGCTGCCATACACCCACCAGCAGCTTCGCCAGCGAGCTTTTACCGGAGGCGGAAGGGCCGATGATCCCCAGCACTTCGCCCTGTTCGAGCTGGAACGAAATGTTGCGCAGGGTGGCGGCTTTCTGCCCCGGAGGAGCGGCGAACACCCCTTCGACGCTGATGACGCCTTTCGGGGTCGGCAGGGTGAGGATCGCTTTAGAGGCCGGGTAGTCCTCCAGCAGGTGGGTAAGCTGTTTCCAGCCGCTGCGGAACTGCACGAACTGCTTCCAGCTGCTGATGATTTGCTCCACCGGGCTCAACACCCGGCCAAGGATAATCGAGGCGGCAATCATCAGCCCGGGGGTGATTTCACCGGCGATCACCAGCAGGGCACCGGCTCCCAGCGACACGGACTGCAGCAGGACGCGGACAAAGCGGCTCAGGCTGCTGTAGACCGCCGATTTATCGGCAATGTGGGTCTGGAGCACCATCACTTTGGTATGGCCTTCCAGCCAGTGCTTTTTCAGGGTGGCAAGCATCCCCATGGCTTCGATGGTGTCGGAGTTCTGCAGCTGCTTGTTGAGGATGATCGAATTGCTGACGCTCAGCATCTGCGCCTGTTGAATCGGCGTTTTGGTGGAGAGCTCCGTGAGCAGCGTCAGGCAGAGTAAAATCACGATCCCGCCGAGCGACAGATAACCCAGCAGGGGATGGACGAGGAACGCCACTAATAAATAGAAGGGCGTCCAGGGAATATCGAGCAGAGCAAACAGGCTGTTGCCGGAGAGGATCTGGCGGATCTGCGCCAGCTCGTTCAGCGCCTGCGCCGGGTTATTATCCCCCGTCGCAATTTTGCGTTTAAAAGCGGCATTAAAGACCAGCTGATTTAACTTCACGTCCAGGCGATTGCCCAGCCGGATCATCACGCTGGAGCGGGCAAACTCAATCATCCCGATAACGATATATAACCCAACGATCAGCAGCGTTAGCATCAGCAGGGTGGTGGTGTTCTGGCTGGCCAGAACCCGGTCGTACACCTGTAGCATATAAATTGCCGGCGCCAGCATAAGCATATTTATCACGCTGCCAAAAAACAGCAGGGTAATAAAAGCAGGCCTGGTCCCCTTGAGGGCTTTTTTCAGTTCTGTTGACTTATACTGGCGCGGCATAGGGTGCTCCTTATTACATCAATGAGGTCTGGGTACTATTTATTGACGTCGTGAGTTAACTGAACTGGAAATCAGTTGCCGTTATTGCGCTCACCGCCGTATTGGTTAAGGTGATTCGTTCACCACTGGCGAAGTTCAGGACGGTCGACGAACCATTGGCCGTGACCGAGATGGTGCTGAGGTAGTTGCCCGCCGTCAGACCTCTTCCCGCCAGGTTAATAACGTCCTGACCCCCGGCCGCATTGCTGTCGAAATCGGTAATGACGTCTTGCCCGAAAGAGGCACCGAAGATGAAGACATCGTTGCCGCCCGCGCCGGTGAGGGTGTCATTCCCGCCGCCGCCGTTCAGCCGGTCAATACCGGAGCCGCCGGTGAGGGTGTTCCCCAGGGCGTTACCGGTCCCGGTGAAGCCGCCGTTGCCGGTAAAGGTCAGGACCTCGACATCCTGGGTCAACGTATAGGTGTTGAGGCTCACCCGGACGGTATCGGTCCCGCCGTTGACCCCTTCCACCACCGTATCCCCCGCGTTATCCACGGTATAGATGTCATTCCCGAGACCGCCGCTCATGGCGTCGGCACCCTGACCCCCATCCAGACTGTCATTACCGTTACCGCCGATCAGGGTGTCGTTCCCGGCCAGACCGAACAGGGTATCGTCACCGTCCATCCCGTTGAGAGTGTCGTTGCCTCTGCCGCCGGTCATGGTGTTGGCCAGCGCGTTACCGGTGCCGTTGAAGTTGCCGGTTCCGCTATAGGTCAGGTTCTCAAGGTTATCGGCCATCACGTAGCTGGCGGCGGTGACCTCGACAGTATCTGTCCCGGCGTTGACGCCTTCGGTGATGACGTCGCCCGCATTGTCCACGTGATAGGTGTCGTTGCCGACGCCGCCCGCCATCTGGTCAGCACCCACGCCGCCGTCCAGGTCGTCATTGCCCGTCCCGCCGATCAGCACGTCGTCGCCCGCCAGACCGAGCAGGGTATCGTTACCCGCGCCGCCGTCGATGTAGTCGCTGCCGGATGTGCCGAACAGGGTGTTCGCCCCGTTGTTACCGGTCAGCAGATTACCGACCAGCTGGGTCGGGGCTGAGGTCAGGGTCACCGATGGGTTGCCCTCATCGTCGGTCACCGTCACCACCACCCGCAGCTGCCGCTCTACCGTCGTCTGGGTTGGGGTAAAGGTGGCCGCCGTGGCTCCGGCAATATTGATGAAGCCCAGACCCGAACTCATCTGCCACTGGTAGCGGAAGTTGTTACCGTTGGTCAGGCCATCGCCATCGGTAATACCCGAGACGTCAGCCGTCAGGGCCAGGGTGCGGGTTGGCGTCAGATCGCTGACCACCGGCACGCCGCGAGTCGGTTGATCCCGTGGTCCTACCGTGCCGGTGATCGCCGACACCAGGGATTCCGCATCGCCCATGCGGTCGTTGAAGCTGGCGGTGACCCGCAGCTGCGCGCCAAAGAGGTTATTGCCCACCCGGAATTCGGTGCCGGTGGCCTGGTCGCGCCACTGGCCGCCAATCAGCGCCTGCCAGGTGTAGGTGATCGGCAGGTTGTCCGCCAGACCGTTGCCATCCGCCAGGTTAGCGGTGCTGACCCGCAGCAGATCGCCCACCCCAGGCGCTTTGTTGCTGATGTCGACGCTGCCGGTGGCTTTTTGCGATGTCACCCACAGCTGGGTGTTGTCGCCAAACTCCAGTTTTTCGATATTCAGCAGGCGGTCGGTGCCGTCACCTAAAGGCAGGTTGGCGGAGACGGTAGCGTGGTTGACCGTCAGGCTGCCGTCGGCGTTGCGGGTAAAGTTGTAGTTACCGTTGACGTCGCGGTAGAGCGCAATGTCGGTTTCGCCATTGTTACCGTCATTGAGGGTCTCACGCACGATGTGCAGCTGGCCCGGGTTGATCACGCGGTTCAGCATGTCGGCACTGAGTTCTTTCATGCTGTCGACACTTTTGATGACCCCACCCTGGGCGTCGCGCACTTCGATACGCACGTTCAGCCAGGCATCGCCATCAATGATGTCATTCCCCGCTTTACCCATGATGCGGTCGCTGCCGCCACCGCCGAGAATAATGTCCGCGCCGTTGTCCGGGTTCAGCACCACGCCATCCACGGCGCCGTTGATCAGACTGCTGCCGACCACCTTATCGAGGCCGTTAATGCGTGCCACCCCGTCGAGGGTGAGGTTGTTGGAGAGCGGCGTTCCCTGAACCGGGGCGGTGCCAAGCGGCTGATCGGTCCCGGTGAGCACATCATTAAATTTCCAGCCCGACAGCCCCTCCACCAGGTCGAAGCGATCCCGCAGGATAAACTCCTGCTGGTTAACGAAGATCGGAATGCCGAGGTCAGAGTTCGCGCCGACAACGTCGCCCTTGTGGATCGCCCAGTCGAAGCCTGCCATCCCGTTGTTACGCTGGATGCCCGCCCCCTGCACCATGATGTCGTCGCCCGCTTCGCCGTCGTAGTCAGTGTCGTTCCCCTGACCGTTCAGCACGTCGTGACCGACAATGGTACTGTTGAAGAACAGCTCGGAGTTTTCACCCGTCAGGGAGTCAAAGCCGTCGCCGCCCTCAAGCCAGTCGTCGCCTTCGTTGCCCAGTAGCGCGTCGGCCCCGGAACCGCCCATGATGAAGTCATTGCCCAGGCCGCCAAACACCTCCTGCGCATCTTCGCCGACGACAATAAAGTCCTGGCCGCTGCCGCCGAAGCTGAGGTCGTTACCGTTGCCGGAGAAGATGACGTCGTTCCCGGCATCGCCGTGCAGGAAGTCGGCGTCGCCTACCGGGGTCCCGGTGTCGGTGATGATGTCGTCCCCGTCGCCACCGTGCACGGTATCCGCTTCATCGCCGCCGTCGAGACGGTCGTTACCGCCGTCGCCCCACAGGCTGTCGATGCCTTTGCCGCCGATTAAGGTATCGTTACCAGCAGAGCCGCCCAGCACCACGTGCCCGTCGCCGATGTATTTCAGGTAGGCGCCATCCGCCTTGCCATCGCCGTCGACGTCCGCCCCGGCCGCTTTGCGCACCACCAGCGGGGTGAGCAGGTCTTTGAGCGCATTCCCCCATTTAGGGTCGGCACCAATCTGTACCCCGGTGTTCACTTCCAGAATATGATCCGGGGTCATGAACAGTTTCGCATGTACGTGAGAGGAGCCTTCATTGCCGAGGTCGCTGTTACGCATGACCAGGGCGGCAAACGAGTTGGCCTCCAGCTGGGTAAGCATGTTCAGGCCCTGGGTACGGCTCAGGTAGTAGAAGCGGTCCCCGTCCTGCAGCATCTCCATCTGGGTCTCAAAGACGAAGTTGAAGGTGGAGCCGAGCATGCCGCCGAACTCATTTTTCCGCTCTGCCAGGCCGCCAATCCAGAAGTCGACCATGTTCAGGCCGGTTTCTTTGGTAGCCCATGCGCCCGTGCTGTTGAAGAAGTCAAACGCGTCGGCACGTCGCGCGTCGTTGGCATCACCAAACAGCAGGAAATCTACCGCGGCACGTTTACCTTCGATGGTGGTGGCGTCAAGGATCAACTGATGCTGCCCGTAGGCGGCCATAAAGTTGAGGATCGAGGCGGTATTTTTCAGGTAAACAGCAAAGTCAGCCCAGCTCTCATAGGGCTTCAACTCGCTGTTGCCCGTCAGTTCGAAGAATTGCGCACGGGCCTGATTGAGTGTGGGCATAAAGGTGTCACGGCCACGGGCGATGTTGAGCGCCCCTAAATCCAGCGGCAGCCCGACCAGGTTATTACGCAGTGCCCCGGTCAGAAACTCATCGATTTCGTTCCCCACCTGACGGGTCATCCCGCGCACAATGGCCCCGATGGCGGCATGACTTTCCATGGAGCCGTCATTATCGAAGGCCAGTGGATTAAGGAAGGCCTGAATGAGCCCCAGGTCGTCACTTGCCATATCCAGGCCGATACGATCGACGCTCTCGGTCAGCATCGAGTGGCCGAAGCGGTAGACCACGTGGGCAAACTCCGCGAAGATCGCCGGGTTGATGTCGGCGGTGTTCGAGAAGACAAACGGATCGACCGCCGGTTGCACGGCACGGGCAAACTCTTCAAACACCAGATGCTGGTATTCCATCTCGGTGGTGAAACGCCCGGCCTGGAACAGGTATTCGCCGTTCCACACCAGGGTGCTGGTGTCCGCCGGGATCTCGGTGATCTGGTGGTTCGGCATCAGCCACTGGTTGATCACGCTGATATCACCCGACCCCAGAATGGTGGCTTTGTACTGCTCCACCAGACGGTTATGTTCGTCGTGGAACACCGAGTGCACCGCGGTTAAGCCGACGTTCTCGTTGCCGCGGCCATCACCGGTGATGAAGTGGCGATCGAGCAGTTCGTTATCGTAGGTACCGGCTTCCGGTGCCCCGCCAATCACATCGTTGGCATCGGCCAGCAGGACGCCGTTGGCGTCAACTTTCGGCACCGCCGTGTGGGCGATGTCATCGAGGAACGCATGGCCGGTGCGCAGGGTGTCTGACGGCAGCAAGCCGCCGTTGGCCTCCACCAGGCCGTGAAGGGTGACAATCTGCACTTTCCCGTTCGCGCTTAACATCAGGTTGCCGTAGCGGTCGGTCGCCAGCAGCGGCACGTTGAAAATATCCGCATCGGTCAGCTGAATGCCGAGGAACTGCAGGGCATGGGCTTTGACCTCACCCCAGGTGGCGATCCCGTGCGCGCCATCCAGCAGATTGCCGGTTGGCTCGGGTTTGCCGTCGATGAAGGTGAATTCGCGCAGGAAGATCTGATGCGACGGATGAGAGGTGTAGGTCTGGTTCTGATCGATCCACGGGGTGGTGGTGTTCACCGTATTGTGGGTGGCATCCACTTTGGCCCGGGTGAGGATCATGAAGTTGGTCGGGGAGCCCTCCTTGTACAGCGGATCGTCAGGCATCAGCGGGATAAAGACGATCCCGTTACCCTCTTTGGGGATCAGATCCAGACCATGGTCGAAGAACTGGCCGAAGAAGGTCATCCAGCCGTTGAAGGCGGGCGACAGGCCGACATCCGGGGAGAGGTTAGGGATGGAGAGGCTGCCATTCTCGCTGGTGCCGCCGCCGGGGGCGTCTTTTAGTCCCTCCGCCGCATCCACTGCCGCCGGGTTATTGCTGCTCTGGTCGGAAATAATATTACTGATGGTACGCGGGTCGGAATCGGTCACCACGCCGTTAGGGCCGGAGGTACTCAGATATTTGGCTAGTTCTGGATTGTTTTGAATGGCTTGCAGATCCAGCGGCACCAGACGGGGCATGGTCTGATCGGCAGCACCGTACATCTCCTGACCCGGTAACAGGTTGTTCCAGGAGCCGTCTACGGTACGAATGCCGTACGGCAGCAGCGGGTCACCTACCGCGTCGCGCAGCGCGTCGCCGTTGACGGTGCCATCGGCATTCGTGGCGGATTCCGAGATCTTGATCTGCTTGAGAATAAATTCGAGGTCATGCAGCGTGACAGTAAAATCATATTGTTCGGCCATAATTAATTACCTCAATCTTGAATCGCTATCATCATTCTTTTTCGCTGTTTAAAAATTGTGCGAAAAGAAGGTGCCGGTAGTGCGGGATTAATCCAGGGTCGGTGATTGCATTAATGCGCTCCGTGTTAAGTCGTTAATGACAGTGCCCTTTCCCCGTTATTACCGGGGGTGCGGGGGTAAATTTTGGGTAAGTTTATTTATCCCTCCTGGAGAGAGATAAATAAAATCACTGACGGACTCGACGCTTTAAATGCGTACAGGCATTCAAAGGGTTAGGGCCACAGGCATGACAAGGTTTTAGCGGGGCTTAACGAATGTTTAAAAGTGTTATCACATGTTACTGTCTCGCTATTGAGATAACTATGGAGTGTCTTTATCTTCCCACAATAATACTTTCTTATGAGCACCCAGAGGCGCGGTTATTATTTTTTCTACGCCATTTTTGCAGAGTTGTACAATTTGAAGGGCGCTGTCTATATTTTCGAAATTATTTTTGTGGCTGTTTTTTTGAATGGGCAAATTATTTAGCAGGCAAATTTATTTTTTTAAATTCCTGGGGTGGTAACAATAATATTACCCTGCGAAGGGATATTTGAACGGTTGGTCAAAATTAATAATGCCGGTGAATATCAGAGAATATGCAATCGTTTTTGTAATTGATAATTATTCAGCGTGTAGTGGGTCCGTTCGCCTCTCACCTGGCGGTAATGCCTGTGGTATGATAAAGAACTCTTTAACTCAACTTCTTACGATGTAACGTCTATGACTTTGTCCCGCGAAAAACAGGCAGAAACTTCCCCGGAAACCATTGGGCGTGCATTACGCCGTCGTCCGCTGGCGCGCAAAAAATTGTCAGAGATGGTGGAAGAAGAGCTGGAGCAGATGATCCGTCGTCGTGAGTTTGCCGAAGGGGAGCAACTGCCCTCTGAACGAGAGCTGATGGCCTTTTTTAACGTCGGGCGGCCTTCGGTGCGTGAAGCGCTGGCGGCGTTAAAACGCAAAGGGCTGGTGCAGATCCAGAACGGCGAGCGCGCCCGCATTTCGCGTCCGTCTGCGGATACCATCATCAGCGAGCTCTCCGGTATGGCGAAGGATTTCCTGGCCCATCCGGGCGGGATTGCCCACTTCGAACAGCTGCGCCTGTTTTTCGAATCCAGCCTGGTACGCCATGCCGCCCAGCATGCCAGCGAGGCGCAAATTGCCCTGCTGGAAAAAGCGCTGGAGCTGAACAGCCAGTCGCTGGATGACAATGCGCTGTTTATCCGCTCTGACGTCGAGTTTCATCGCGTGCTGGCGGAGATCCCGGATAACCCTATCTTTATGGCCATCCACGTGGCCCTGATCGACTGGCTGATCGCCGCCCGTCCTGCGGTGCCCGAGCAGGCGCTGCGCGAGCATAATAACACCAGTTATCAACAGCATATCGCCATCTTTAAGGCGATCCGTAGTCAGGATCCCGATGCGGCTGAACAGGCTCTGCAGGCGCACCTCACCAGCGTTTTCGCCACCTGGCACGCCTTCGAACAGAGTAAAAAGCGCCGCAAGTAGCCCCACGATCGTTTAGTGAACTGGATCGCGTTCTGCGCATTTCGTTGATGTTTGTTTCTGCCTTGCTGGTATAACAGGTATAAAGGTCTACAGTCATAACATCATCATCACCTATCGAGGTTACTATGTCAGTTACGCTGAAAGGGGTTATGCCCGCTCTGC
The DNA here is from genome assembly GCF_025566055.1 of Leclercia tamurae. Lineage (GTDB taxonomy): Bacteria > Pseudomonadota > Gammaproteobacteria > Enterobacterales > Enterobacteriaceae > Enterobacter > Enterobacter tamurae. Next base: position 72,712 of record NZ_JAMHKS010000062.1, on the reverse strand, counting down.
TTACACCGTTTAATCACCAGCAGCAGCTGGATACCCAAAGCCTGCGCCAGCTGGTGCGGTTCAACATTGCCCAGGGCGTGGACGGCCTGTACGTTGGGGGTTCCACCGGCGAAGCCTTTGTGCAAAGCAGCGCTGAACGCGAGGAAGTGCTTGAAATTGTTGCCGAAGAGGCGAAAGGAAAAATCACCCTGATTGCTCATGTCGGCACCGTCAGCACCCATGAGAGCCAGCAGCTCGCCCAGGCCGCCAGCCGTTTTGGCTATGACGCCGTCTCCGCCGTGACGCCGTTCTACTACCCGTTCAGCTTTGAGGAACACTGCGATCACTACCGGGGGATCATTGATTCTGCACAAGGGTTGCCGATGGTGGTGTACAACATTCCGGCCCTCAGCGGAGTGAAACTCTCTCTGGATCAGATCAACACCCTGGTGACCCTGCCGGGCGTGGGGGCCCTGAAACAGACCTCCGGGGATCTCTTCCAGATGGAGCAGATCCGCCGGGCGCACCCGGATCTGGTGCTCTACAACGGCTACGACGAGATCTTCGCCTCCGGCCTGCTGGCTGGGGCGGATGGCGGGATCGGTAGCACCTACAACATCATGGGCTGGCGGTATCAGGGGATCGTTAAAGCCCTGAAAGAAGGGGATATCGCCACCGCCCAGGCGCTGCAGACAAAATGTAATGAGGTTATCGACCTGCTGATCAAGGTCGGCGTGTTCCGCGGCCTGAAAACGGTGCTGCACTACATGGACGTCATTGAGGTGCCGCTGTGCCGCAAGCCATTTGCGCCGGTGGATGAAAAATACCTGCCTGAGCTGCGGGCCTTAGCGCAACAGCTCCAGCACGAAAAAGAACAAGGTTAAGACCACGTCTGATGCCGGGCCTGTCCGGCATCACTCAAGCTGTACCCTACAAAAACAGCGTATGGGTTTACCCATTGCGGAGACTGACATGAATACAATGACACAAAATGTCCCGTGGTATCGTTGCCTCAGCCGTCAACAGTGGCGTGCGTTTTCTGCCGCCTGGGTCGGTTACGTTCTTGATGGTTTTGATTTTGTTCTGATCGCCCTCGTGCTCACCGATATAAAAACCGAATTCGGCCTGACTACCCTGCACGCCGCGAGCCTGATCTCCGCCGCCTTTATCTCCCGCTGGTTTGGCGGCCTGATGCTGGGCGCGATGGGCGATCGCTACGGTCGCCGCCTGGCGATGGTCAGCAGTATTGTCCTCTTTTCCGTCGGCACCCTGGCGTGCGGCCTGGCCCAGGGGTACACCACCATGTTTATCGCCCGTCTGGTAATCGGCATGGGGATGGCGGGGGAGTACGGCTCCAGCGCGACCTACGTGATCGAAAGCTGGCCGAAACACCTGCGTAATAAAGCCAGCGGCTTCCTGATCTCCGGCTTCTCCGTTGGGGCAGTGGTGGCGGCTCAGGTCTACAGCCTGGTGGTGCCGGAGTGGGGCTGGCGGGCGCTGTTCTTCATCGGCATTCTGCCGATTATCTTTGCCCTGTGGCTGCGTAAAAATATTCCTGAAGCCGAAGACTGGAAGGAGAAGCAGCAGAGCAAAACCCCGGTTAAAACCATGGTGGACATTCTCTATCGCGGCGAACATCGGGTCATGAATATCGCCATGACGCTGGTGGCGGCGGTCTCCCTGTGGTTCTGCTTCGCAGGCCAGCTGGAGAGCGCTGCGATTGTCGCCGTGCTCGGCCTGCTGTGCGCGGGGATCTTTGTCAGCTTTATGGTGCAGAGCAACGGTAAACGCTGGCCGACCGGCGTTACGCTGATGGTGGTGGTGCTGTTTGCCTTCCTCTACTCCTGGCCGATTCAGGCCCTGTTGCCTACCTATCTGAAAACCGATCTGGCGTACGATCCCGCCACCGTTGCGCAGGTGCTGTTCTTCAGCGGCTTTGGCTCCGCCGCGGGCTGCTGCGCCGGGGGCTTCCTCGGGGACTGGTTAGGCACGCGGAAAGCCTATGTCTGGAGCTTGCTGGCCTCACAGCTGCTGATCATTCCGGTGTTCGCCATCGGCGGGAGCAGCGTCTGGGTGCTGGGTCTGCTGCTCTTCTTCCAGCAGCTGTTCGGACAGGGGATCTCCGGCATCCTGCCTAAACTGATCGGCGGCTATTTTGATACCGAGCAGCGCGCGGCCGGGCTTGGCTTTACCTATAACGTCGGTGCGCTGGGTGGCGCGTTAGCCCCGGTGCTGGGGGCCTTTATCGCCCAGCGGCTGGATCTTGGCACTGCGCTCTGTTCGCTCTCGTTCGGCCTGACCTTTGTCGTCATCCTGCTGATTGGCTTTGATATGCCGTCCCGCGTGCAGCGCTGGCTGCATCCTGAAGCCCTGCGTACCCACGACGCCATCGACGGCAAACCCTTTAGCGGGGCCCTGATCGCGTCAGATGCATTACAGAGAGCGTCAAGATGATCGCGCTCGCCATTGATATCGGCGGGACCAAGCTCGCCGCGGCGCTGGTGGACAGCGCCCTGCAGATTATCGCCCGCCGGGAGATCCCGACGCCCGCCAGCCAGACCCCGGATGCGCTGGAGGCCGCGCTGCGCGAGCTGGTGATGCCGCTCTCTTTGCGGGCGCAGCACTTTGCCGTCGCCTCGACCGGGATTATTCAGAACGGGGTATTAACCTCGATCAACCCGTCCAACCTCGGGGGGCTTTCCCACTTCCCGCTGGTGGACTGTTTATCCGCCCTGACCGGGCTCCCCGGCGTGGCCCTGAACGATGCCCAGGCCGCGGCGCTGGCCGAGTATCAGCAGATGCCGCCCGCCATCCGCGACATGGTATTCATCACCGTCTCGACCGGGGTCGGGGGAGGGGTGATTCATGACGGCCAGTTGGTGACTGGCTCCGGCGGGCTGGCTGGCCACTGCGGGCACACCCTTGCCGACCCGAACGGGCCGCGCTGCGGCTGCGGACGAACCGGCTGCGTAGAGGCCATCGCCTCGGGGCGGGGGATCGCCGCGGCCGCACAAGGGGAGCTGGCCGGGCTGGATGCGAAAGCTATATTCGCTCACGCCGCCCGGGGTAATGCCCAGGCGGTGGCGCTGATTGCGCGTTCCGCCAGAACCCTGGCGCGGTTGATTGCGGATCTGAAAGCCCTGACCGACTGCCAGCGGGTGGTGATGGGTGGCAGCATCGGGCTGGCCGACGGTTATCTCCCGCAGGTACAACACTACCTGGCGCAGGAACCCTCTGCGTACCAGACCGAACTCTGTTCCGCCCGTCATCAGAGCAACGCAGGACTGCTGGGCGCGGCATTATGGGCACAAGGACATTTACAATGATTGTGGGTGATATCAAGCAGCTTCAGGCGGCCGGGCTGCCGGCGGCGTTCTGTCAGGCTATCGACCAGGCGCTGAGCGCCGGGATCGCAGACCTCGCTCCGGGAAGCTATCCGCTACAGGGGGAGACGGTATTTGTCAATGTGATGGCGTTTGCGACGCAAGGTGCGGAAGAGAAACGCGCCGAGCTGCACCGCCGCTACATTGATATTCAGATCCTGCTGGAAGGGGAAGAGCAGATTTATTACGGCCTGGGGGGCAGCGCCCGGGAGTGTGATGCGTGGCATGAGGAGGAGGATTATCAGCTCTGCCAGCGCATTGAGAATGAACTGTCTCTGACGTTAACGCCGGGGATGTTTGCCGTCTTTATGCCCGGGGAGCCGCATAAACCTGGCTGCTACGTCACCCAGCCGGGGAGGGTGAAAAAAGCGGTGATTAAGGTGCACCACAGCCTGCTGCCTTAAGGGCTAAAAACAAAGCCCGCATATGCGGGCTTTCATGGCGTTAGTCGTCTTCGCGTTCTTTAACGGCACGCTGACGTTCGTAATACTCATCTTCTGCCGAAATGATCTCATCCAGCAGGGAATCCATATCCACATCATGGACCTCTTCGACGTACAGGCCGGTGAGCGGCGATTCCGGGGTCAGTTTTCCGTCTTCATAGAGCATCCAGATCTCTTTCGCATAGCGCGTTTTCAGCAGCTGCGGGGCGAACTGACCATAATACTCGGTAATGTTATTCACATCGCGCTCAAACATGGACTGCGCATGGTTGTTCGCGGCGGCATCCACCGCCTGGGGCAGATCGATAATCACCGGGCCTTGGTCATCAAGCAGCACGTTAAACTCTGACAGGTCGCCGTGAACAATACCGGCACACAGCATGCGCACGATATTGCGGATCATGGTGTCGAAGTCTTTTACAGCCTCTTCTTCCGTTAAAGAGACATCGCTCAGGCGTGGCGCAACGGCACCATCACCGTCGGTGACCAGTTCCATCAGCAGCACGCCGTCCAGACACATATAGGGCTGAGGCACGCGTACACCGGCGTTCGCCAGACGGAATAACGCATCGACCTCTGCCGTGTGCCAGACCTCTTCCTGTTGCTTACGGCCAAATTTAGAGCCTTTTTGCATGGCGCGGGCGTCACGCGTGTTGCGCACCTTGCGGCCTTCCTGATACTGCACGGCCTGCTTAAAGCTGCGCTGTGACGCTTCCTTGTACACTTTGGCACACTGAATCTGGTCCCCGCATAGCACGGTGTAAACGTCTGCCTCTTTGCCGCTTTTCAGGCGTTGAAGCACGTTGTCTATCAGGCCGTCATCGACCAGGGGCTGGAGTCTGTTTGGGATTTTCATGCGGCTTTTATAGCGCATTTTTGCCGCTTTTCGTACCAAAAAAGCAGGCAAATATCGTCTTCCAGAGGATTAACGTGTTGCCTGGCCTTCACAACAGGCTTTGACCGCCTCAAACAGTAACCTGACACCCGCGGAGAGCTGCTTGCGGTGCGGGCAGATCATGTTCAGCGGCACGCTCTCGCCCTCGTAGTCTTTCATTAACACCTGCAGCCGACCGGCGCGGACATCTTCCGCCACATCCAGCCAGGATTTGTATGCCACGCCCGCTCCGGAGACCGCCAGACGGCGGATCACCTCGGCATCATCACTCATCATGCTGCCGCTGACGTTCACGCTGTGCATTTCGCCGTCGCGGAAGAAGGTCCAGCGATCGTGAAGACGCCCGCGCAGAACAAAGGTCAGGGCGTTGACCCGCCTTAACGCATCGGGATGGTTCAGGTCACCGTGGCGGGCGACCCACTCGGGCGAGGCTACCAGCACGCGGCGGTTGTCGGGGGCGACGGGGAGAGAGATATAGGACGCATCTTCCGGCATGCCGTAGCGAAAGGCGATATCCACCGGATCCTTAAACACATCGGCTACCTGGTCGGAGAAAAAGATGCGCAGCCGTAATGCCGGATAACGTTCGTCGAAGGCCTGAAACACCGGCAGGAGCAAATTGCGGCCTAAATCCGACGGGACGGCAATCTGCAGGGTGCCGGAGATCTCCTCTTCCGGGGTCTGGATTTTTTGCATTCCGGCATACATCGCATCCAGCATCTGGCGCGCGTAGGGGAGCCAGGCCTCGCCTTCCGGCGTTAAGCGCAGGCTGCGGGTGGAGCGCGCAAACAGCCGGATGGCCAGGGTTGACTCCAGCCGTTTGATGGCGGCGCTGACCTGCGCCGGCTGGACGCCCGCCTCTCGTGCCGCATCGCTGAAGCTGCTCAGGGCAGCGACGCGAACGAACAGTACCAGATCCTCAAGCCGCACCATTTTCATCTCCCGAGTATAAGTCTTGTCTCCGCGAGGCTATTTTTCCCGTCACAGCTTCGCTTTACCATCAAATTATTGCGACACCGCTAATAAAACGCCGGAGAGATTATGAAAGCCATTGCTATTACCCGTTCTGCACCCCACAACATCGACGCCCTGCATGAGATTGAGCTGCCGAAGCCGACGGCGACAGGGCACGATCTGCTGATTGAAGTGAAAGCCATCTCCGTCAACCCGGTGGACACCAAGGTACGCGCCGGGTTTAGCGGAGATACGCCGCGGGTTCTCGGCTGGGATGCGGTGGGCGTTGTTACCGCAGTGGGCGAGGCGGTGACCCTTTTCGCGCCGGGGGATGAAGTCTGGTATGCCGGAGCCCTGGGCCGGGCGGGCAGCAACAGCGAGTATCAGCTGGTGGATGAGCGCATTGCGGCCCTTAAGCCAAAATCCCTGGATAACGCCGCGGCCGCCGCGATGCCGTTAACGGCCATCACCGCCTGGGAGATGCTGTTCGATCGGCTGGGCGTTCAGGAGCAGGGTAACGAAGGCGACACGCTGCTGATCGTCGGTGCCGCGGGCGGGGTGGGATCAATCCTGGTTCAGCTGGCGCGCAAGCTGACGAAAATGACCGTTATCGGCACGGCCTCGCGCCCTGAAAGCCAGCAGTGGGTGCGGGAGGCAGGGGCGCATTATGTTATCGACCACAGCAAGCCGCTGTCGGAAGCGCTCGCCGCACAGGGCATCAACGAGGTGACCCACGTCGCCAGCCTGAACCACACCGAGGCGCATTACGCTGAAATCATTAAGGCTCTGGCGCCGCAGGGCAAACTGGCGCTGATTGACGATCCCGAGACGCTGGATGCCCGCCCGCTGAAGGCGAAGAGCATCTCCCTGCACTGGGAGTTTATGTTCACCCGCTCAATGTTTGAAACCCGGGATATGATCGCCCAGCATCAGCTTCTGACCCGTGTGGCAGGGCTGATTGACGACCAGGTGATTACTACCACGCTGGGCGAGCACTACGGGACGATCACGGCGGCGAATGTGCAGAAAGCCCACGCTCAACTGGAAACAGGGCGTGCGGTCGGGAAGATTGTGCTGGAAGGGTTCTGACAGGTGGTAATGGCTTTGGCTGGATGAATTGAGGATACAAAAAAGCCCGCAGGCTTGCGCCGTGCGGGCTTTCAGGACTTCGTGTCAGGCTCTGGTGACCATCAACAAAGAATTTTGGTGGGCTGGCGTCTCTGTGCTTTGAATTTTATCTTGTTGATATTTAATATTTTAATTTAAATTTATTTCGTGGAGGGTTCCAAAAAGGAACCTTAAAATATAACCATAGCACGTTGAATGGTTCCAGTACGCCAAGTGAATTCAAAATAACATGCCAGTGTAATCATGTCTGCTATGAGCTAGGTGCGGACACTGGGTTTACCGTTTCGGCAAAACTTAACTGGCAGATATCGATACGACACCAGACCCGCTAAACAACATGCGGATACCGAGGCTTATCATGACAACGCCTGGGTTTTTACCTAGCCAGTTTTCAAATGTTCCTGATGCCTTCACGACTGACCTCAGGGAAACAATTCCAGCCAGCTTCTGGATACTGCTCAAGACAAGAAATTGCAGCCAGACAGGATCCGGGGCGGGATCGACAAACTGAGGAAGAAAAGCAACTCATTACAGTTGAGCAGTTGAGCCGCAAGAGACAGAGGATAGTATTCCAACAGGTTTTCTAGAGCACTCATGCATGTTCGCCTTACACGTCACCGCCTTGAGAAAATAGGTGAGGCAAGCTGCAAGGCGTGAGCACTTTTCTCCCCGTCGGGATAGACTCAATTCTCTTATTATACCGCTTTATTTCAGAGCAAAAGTACAACTTCGGTACTATCGGGTCGATAAAATAAATACCATCATCAATGTCATTTTCCGCGTAAAGGAAATTTTTTGATGTTTTTTTGTGGACACACGAAAAAATATGGGTGTAAAATCACGCCTATCAGTGACAGTGATAGGAAATGGTCGTGAAAAAATCAAAAGTGGCAGATCTCATTGTTCAGCATGTTCAAAAACAACTCTTCATGGCCCTTTCTGACGCGATTTACGCGGCATCAAAGCGTTCTTACGATTATGCGCAAAAGAAGAAGCTAGACCACAGAGCGACCGCGCTTGGTTATGATCGTCATTTAAACCTGAATGAAACTATTTATGAGGTGTTTGAGGCCAACTGTTGTAATCCCGGCAAGCTGCGTGGTAACCGTATTGTAGAAGGCCATAGCGGTATTTTCACGATTGTTCGTGAAAGCTACAATGATAACCAGTGGAAGAGACTATTTCGCAGCAAACGTAAGCAAGAGCTCATTGCCGAAAACGTTTCTGTGGAAAAAGTGGTGCAACCGGATTTATTCTCCGATGGTTCTGATGTACCGAAAGCTACACTGTTCGTAGTATGCCGTTTTTCCGGTTCATTGCAGAATCAACCCGAAGCCCCGATGTCTATAGAGCTTGTCGTTCCAAGTTCTGACGGGAAGAGCTGGGTTTTCCATGAGCCACTTGAACTTTTTTTAACCCGATATGATGTAGTTCCATTCCAAGAAGATAATGCATTCTCTGCACTCAAAAAGGGCATTATCAAAAAAGATGGAACCGAGGAAGATGATGTATGAGCCGAGGCATCGCTGAATTTCAACCGGATAGGTTAGTGCAAGTACTAGCCGCCCGGCGGCTATCCCAAACTCAATTAGCTACGATGGTTGGCGTATCGCCAGCTACCATCAGTAAATGGCGTTCTGGCCAGCAGGCTCCAGAATCCGAGGCCTTAGAACGCTTGGCTACAGTCGTAAATGTTACTCCTGAATGGTTTACGCGCCCTCTGTTGCCGGGTATGTCAAAGCCCCTGTTCAGAAGTAATGCATCAGCTCATGTAGCAGCACGAGCAATGTTAGAAACTCGAATCCATTGGGCTAATGAGTTGGTTACTAAGCTGACTGAGTTTGTAGATCTGCCGGAGCTAAAATTACCGCACCGTAGTTTTACAAACATCGATGAAATTAGTGATGCAGATATCGAAGATGCCGCTAGTGAGTGCCGTGCCCTTTGGAATCTTGGTACAAAGGAAATACCGGACCTTACTTTAGCCGCAGAGAGTAACGGTATTATCGTTGTCAGAGAGGAAACAGGTGTCGCGCAGATTGAAGGGCTTTCCGCTTGGAGTGAGACTCTAAGTGTTCCTTTTGTTCTCCTCTCTTCGGATAAAGGTAATGCTTTTCGCAGCAGATTTGACCTTGCTCACGAAATTGGGCATCTAATCCTTCACCGCTACGTTGGTAACGAGCTCGAAGCTGAACGTTATAAGCTGAAGGAAAGCCAGGCTCATAAATTTGCGGGGGCGCTGCTGCTTCCTGCCGAGACGTTTGCCGAAGAAATTAGAACCCCGGTCACATTAGATAGCTTGCTTTTAATTAAACAACGCTACGGTATTTCTGTCGCGGCAAGCATCATGCGTTTGCATGTGCTGAATATTATTACTGAAGAAGAGAAACAAAATCTTTATAAACGCCGTTCAGCACGTTGGGGAGTGAAATCAGAGCCGGGAGATGATTATCGTGAGCCTGAAAAACCACGTTTGTTGAAACGTACTATTGAATTGTTGGCGTCTTCTGGAATTATTTCAGTTGAACGGCTTGCTGCCTTTGCGGGATTGTCTGCTATCGATGTCGAAATGATGGTTGGTTTACCAGAGGGCTATCTGACCGGCAAGAAAGCTGCTGTTGTGCATCTGGCAAAATTAAAATCTATGCTGGCCGAGCGGCGTGAAGAGCAGGCTAACGAGCATAAAGGAGCTTTGGTACAATTTACGAGACCACCTAAGCGCTCTAATTCTTAAGTTTCACGTAGCCATGCATGTTAAATGCATGGCTTCTTTATAGTAGAAACAATCATGGACGGGTTAGTTACAAAGCTTGCCAAAGACCTGCGGAATGTCTTTGAAGAAAATTTCGATTATTTTGATGAGTCGGGTGTGCCATTCTTCGGCATGTTTCCTGAGAATTGTTGCCAAGGTGCATCTGTATTTCTAGGGATGCTTCTTAGCCACTTTTTTACCCGCGATATCATAAAAGTAGTACATGGCTCTACTCGTAATAGGCTATATCATCATTTTTGGGTAGAGGTTGATTCAAAGATCTATGATCTTACCTTGGACCAATTCTATAAAAATATGGGGGATAAGTATACTGGGATCGAATTTCCAGTATATGGCGAAGATAAACATCCACTAAGACAATACTTTTTCTATAAAGAAAAAATGAGTGCGGTTCTGGCTTTTTCAATCTTCGTACAAAAACATGCGAATCTGGAAGAGATACTACCTGCATACCAATTCATTAGTAGAGAACTCGAAGTTATGGGATGGAAAATCCCATCCCCAGAATAAATTTAATACTTATGGCGGTATTTATCGTTAAACGCTTTCAGATTGCGCCGTTCATAGCGCATCCCCTTCGCAGAAAACCGGAACGGTGCGAGCAATTGGCGTTACCGGTGCATATTGCTCCGTTCACAAATTGTCTTTTGGGTTATCCGTAGGAGCCCGCATACCTCGTCTGGAGTGAGTAGATCATCATCTGTTTCACCGGGTTTTGTCATGATGTCCATCCCTTTATGTTCAGAGGGTAATTGTATATTTCACCATCAATGGTAAAGGTATGGCCACATGTATAAAGACTTAACAACGGATCTGGATACCCTCAACGCCTTCAATTCGGTGGTTCAGACAACACTCTGCGAATAAATATCACAGCCTTCCACCGTTTTTGACTTTTGCAATTTTATTTTTAGCATGTTTTAAATTTCTGGATAATTCATTTTGCTCGTAACTGATTTTGTATTTTAATATATGATCATGATTTTTATCATCAGAAATTTTTGTAAGATCAATGAGAAAATTATTTCTTATCATCCACTTTACAATTCGCTCATCGATATCTTTGTAAAGAGGATCACCGCCATAATTATAGAAATTAACATCTTGAATGTCACTAATACAATCAAGAGTGCTTAAAATATCTTTGTAATCGCTAATGTAACTGTTAATTAAGGAACGGTCTTTATTGAGCTCTATTTTGAATCCATATTCAGAGAGTTCATATAAAAATAATACTGAGTTGGTATTGCAAAAATCGACATGCAACGTTCTTCTTTCGAATTTATCAATATGGCGGAGAATGATCTTGTGTAGTTCATCATCATATTCTTCTTCGATGAACCCTTTTCCTGCATGATTAATATGGTTGACATTGCATCCGGCATCTATTGCTATGGATAAAACATCAGGGGAGAGGGGAAGGAAGAGAATATTTCTTCCTCTGTTATCGACATGATTTATATCACAACCTGCATTAAGTAATACTTGTAGTCCTTCAGCATCCCTGTAATGCTCAAAAATACAGGTATAGCCTTTAGCATCTGTATGCGAAGTGTCTAAACCTAGTTCAATCAGCTTCTTTAGTATTTCGGGATTTTTTTGATGGAAGAGAGCATTTTGTCCCTGCTCGTTAATATGGTGTGCATTAATTTCATGGCTGAGCAGAAAATCCAGTGCTTCAAGGGTTCTACAGCCAAAAATGGCATTGTTGCCGTTACTGTTAACAGCATTAATATCATACCCAGCTTTTAAAGCATGCTTTATATCATCAGGTGATCTTGAATTGAAGAATGATTCAGAAATGGCAAGGTCTAATGCCCTTTCTAATAATCCCCTTTGTAATAATGACGTAACTAAGTCCATAAACACCCCCATAAAAAAATGTTTAAATTCATTAGATATCAGAAATTCTGAGAAATGCAACAGAGAGGACAGGCGTTTCTGATGTAAGGAAGTAAAATTTTAACAAACCACCCATGGAAACATCAGAAACACCTGCTGTAAATTTACGTCTGTAACCTGCCGTCCGGACTATAGGACCAAACCTTCGCGGGAGATGCTACCATTACATCGGCAATGTTGAACTGGATTTTACATCACACACGTCGTGCAAATAAAAGGAGAAGGCTATCGACTGAAGCAAAAACGGAAAGCCGGGGTTATCGCTGAAGCTAATACTGAGTAAACAAGGTGGATCAACAATAGACTGTCGGTGGTGCGGTATGTGGATCACTTTTTACCCGTTGTTAACCCATGGCGCTCCCACGCCATTTCCAGTGCTCTGATGGCAAGTTTGCTCGCAGGTGAGAATCGAATTTCATTGCCCACCCCTCTGGGTTTTCTGGCGAACAGGTCGAGAACAACGACAAGATACGCCCAGAGTAAAGTAAGAGGCAGGGTGTAGTCGGGCCATTTCCCTGCTAGGACGTAGAACTTGGCAAGATGCATCAAAAGATAACAAATTTCTCAGTTCAACTTCCTTCTGTCTAGGTTAACTCGCAAGCAGGAACTGCTTTTCATCGATAAGTGAATACGGTAGTTTTTTCAAACTAACTGAACTCTATTCGCATGACTTAAATCTTTAAGAAGGCAGGAGATTTGAATTTTGAAAAACTGGTCACCAGAGCATACTAAAGAAATCAAAGCTTGGCTTGACATAGATAACTATCGCAAGCTCGAAGACATCAGTTTAAATGCCTTGTATCACGAACTTTGGGCAAGAGCACTTCTGTACAAGCCATGGCCTACTGAAGAAGAAAAGAAAGGGCTGTGGGTGTACATGACTGAAATTTTCAGTGGTAACCCCCATCTATTCAAAGGGAAGCAACTCGATTATCCAACCGTTAACGATACCCTCTACAGTCCTCCACACATTTTTATCACCGATATCACCAGACTTGCTGAACTTAGTGTAATGGCCCTTAGTGTCAATCTTTTCACCTGGGAGGAAGGAAACGATGAATATTGTGTTAATGCGCCTCATCACGAAGCTTATGTGTCACAACTCTTGTCCCCCTTATGCGAGAAAACGGTGTTGCTTGAAATCGATCTTGGTAGTGGTACTGACGATGAAATAGCCGAATCGATAAAAGCGGCTCTGCCACAATGGAGAACGGTAAAAGAAGTGGAAGTTAATGAAACTGGTATCGTTCGTTTCGGCTATGGAACCATTAAAAAAATCATAAATTACAGGTTGGTTGCGATGCTGGACATCTTACTTTGGGCAAAAAGGAAAGGACTAAGAATCTCAGATGATCGCCTCTCCCGGCTTCTTTATACTGATGAAGATGAAGAAACAACCATCCGTTTAGGGTATCACATTAAAGACTCAGATCGTCCACTTGCGATGAAAGCTGCAACGATAGACTTCATTAGGCAGTTCAATTTTTTCATGAACCGAAATCCCCACCTGAAAAACATGAGAGTTTCAGATGTGATGAAACTCTCTGATTCTAACTGATCCCAAATTCCCGAAGTCTACTACTGCAGGGCAGACCATGACCCTGCAGTTAGGAAGCTCGCTCCTTTCTTTTCCCAACTGTTCGTATAGTGACCCCATTACAACGACAAAGGGAAAACAAAATGAACAATAAAAATATACGCCTGCTCAGACTTCCTGAAGTTATGAATAAAACCGGTTATGGTAAAGCCTGGATTTATCGTCTAATCAACGAAGGTTTATTTCCACAACCAATAAAAATTGGTTCGCGTGCAATTGCATTTGTTGAAAGTGAAGTTGATGAATGGATCGCATCTGCAATTGAGCGCTCACGTAATAATGCAGCCTGATTACGGGGTTAATGATGAATATATTAATTCCAGCATGTGAAAACAAATGGCGCTATTCAGCAATGAGCAGAGGGCCGCCTGATACATCATAAGTAGTATTAGGTCAGACTTGAGTGTTAAGAAGTAATAAAAAAGTCATTGGTGAATGTTATTATGACAGTTTACCGTGGCACTATATATTAATAAGTACAGGAGGTTTAAAATGAATAATTCAATCAGAGTGCCAGAAGATAAAGATTTTGTATGTGCATTTGTAACTTCACCGAATAGCTTATATGAGGCTATTGAGGCCTATTGTGATTATGTAGATCCGGTCGAAGAGATAGCTTTTGAGCACGTCCTTCTTTATGTGTTGTGTTCTATACTGGTCGAGGGTGGGACAGATGTTACCATTAATGATGAGTTACGAAAGTGTATTGAGCACATTGTCAATGAAAAAAATAGTGTCAGAAATAGTAACGCAGATAAAAAGATGTAAGGTCTGTAGTAAAATATCATGGGTACAGACAGCGCATGTCTGTGCCCTCTATTTTAATTCAACTAGTAATAATATATAAAAATAATGTTCTTTTGGTAGTGGTCATCAGGTTTTGCTATAAAAAACATTACAGGGATAATAATGTTCTGGACTGTTATCTCCTGCTCTTTGTTTTATTTTGGAAAACTGAAAAATATAGGGTTTAAACGGTGATGATATTTAAATTTAGTAGGTTTAATAATATTCATATCAATCAGTTCATCGATGGTCTGATAAAAGCAGCCGGGTGTGATATGTATCCATTCTTGCTGTGCAATATACGTAATACGATAAAAAATAGGGAAAAAAAATGCTCTGTCTGGCGTATGCGAAGCGGTTAATGTAAGCAACCAGAATACATTGTAAATAGTATTATTCATATTCAGTCTTTCAACAGAAGATTTATTCTTTTGAAGAAAAGTGGAGCGTTTTTGTTTCATAAAGATATCCTTTTTTTGGTTAAATTTATTACTCGTGTGGAGAAAAAAGTTACCATGCTGTAATGTTTTTAAAATGGAATTCCGTCTGCAGGATATTTTCTTCTGGAGTTTTTAACCGGCTTTGTTTTACTTTCTGCACGATAAAAGTTAAACGAATTGGAAAAGTCTTCTGTCTCCAGTCTGGACTTCCTGAATTTATCCATCAGATCTTCATTGAAACGACGAGGGATTCCCTTAACGCATAAATTTGAATTCAGGTATACCTCATTATCTATGGTGTCACGAATAAGTATTTTCCTCCCAAATAATTCTTTAAATGCACGTGAAACATTAGATTTATTAAGTCCAAGCTCTCTGGCTGTACGAGACTGTGAAAAATCAGGAATAATATTGCCATAATCAATGGCTGAGAAGAGATAAAGAACAATTCTAAATGCTGTGGGCGTCAAATCCATTCTGGCGAGTGTCGCCATATTACCTTTAAAGATCATTGAGAAATCGTCCCTGAAGGACGTCTTTTTATAGCTGGTTGCTTTAATTTTTATTTCTTCCAGATCTTCGGGCATAACCTCTAATGCTTCTGCAATAATGGATTTTTGTTCTTTAGTTAATACAACACTTGTGATTGACATAATGGCTCCTTTTTTATTGTTATGATTACAGATATGGCATATTTAATTTATTTGTCAACGGCTTTGGTAGTATTATTTTAATTATATTTTATTTGAATTTTTTATCCGTTATTTGGTGGTGGTAATAGGTTGTAAAATTTAAAAAAAGGGGTGCTAAATTTAACCATCACCTGTTATGTGATTGATAATTTTTGGTGCTGAAATTAATAACGGCAGATTTTGTGTAATTATATGATTTTATTTGGTAATTTTCGATTTTGATCTGCAAGATAAAAGAGTGATAAAGAAATAAGAAACCACAGTTTTGCATTAGATCGATACTCAAGGCCTTGGTGTACCTGATGAAAACACTTTTATTATTGCTTTTCTTAAATAATATCATTTCTTAAGTGAAGCCTGCGCAACTGTGTGTTGTGCCATTGGGCTTCAGAACATTGCTATAGTGTTTTCTGTTAGTATAAATACGCTTCGCGCACGAGTTCACAGTAATGAGGTTAACTGTCATTACAAATACGCTTCGCGCAGAAGTTCAGACGAATGGGGTTAGCTGTCAGCACAAATACGCTTCGCGCAAAAAAATCAGGAGGCTGAGTTGATCGGGAAAGCGAACACAGATACATGATTTGCCCGTTTGCTGACTACGGCTCACGCCGGGACCCTTCGGAAAAACCCTTTCTGCTTCAGCGAGTGAGTGCTGCGTGCACTCAGCGGCGCTGCCAGGGAGATAAAATTACGGTTTTTCAACTGTTTGGTAAAAATAATTAAGATTTATCGGTAGTCGGGGCGTAAGCCAGTGCGTAGCAAGCTCTCAAAAAATATTCCTGTGGGTTTCTTATCTGCAATAGGGAAATAACTCAGATAATTGAAATATGAAATAGTAATACAGTCGGGAAGACACAACATTAGCACAGTAAAAGCTATTTTTATTTATGGGAGAATAAAATATATATCAATAATAAAATATTTTCATTTTACTATTGATTTTAATTTTTAAGATGATATTACTTAATTATAAAAACAAAAGTATGGAGGGAATTATGAGTGCTATTAATGTTTTATCTCAGGAGGAAAAATTTATACATATTGTTGATAAGTTTATAACCCATAATCACAACAGCGTTAATAACAATGTCTTTTATAAAAAACTTTATGTTCTCTTCGCAGGGTATCATCTGAAGTATTTTTATTCACGGGCGCAGTACCGCAATTCATGTTATCACGTTGATAATATTATGCAGATGTTTACAGGAGTCGTTTCAACCCTGAACACAACTCTGCTCAGGAAGCTTGCAAATAGCGACACGTTGCTGCATTGCCTGAATTCACTCGTGAATTATATTTCAGGCAATCTGGATGAAGCAGAGCATATTTATGCTGATTTGCTGGCACAGTATGAAAAGAAACGCATTACAGGCTCTCTGGCTTATACTCCTCCTGGCTCAGTGATCAGGAAAAGACTTTGACAGCGACAGCGGCGTGGATAGACATGGGATACTGGAGATAAATGGAGCAGGCGTATCCGGCAGGACACCAGATGCAATAAAAAAGGCAGGGCCATCCATTCGGTGTCCCGCCTGTCGTGATGGTTTTACGGTGGGTTTACTTATCAACGATCTGCCAGCCATCATCCGTTTTGACAAGGGTTACAGCAGCAGTACGCTTTTCGTTATCGACAATAGCTGTCACATTGCATTTATAGCTTTTATCAGATACTTCTACGCAGTCATGCTTTTTGACTGATTTTAATTCGCGCAGTGCGTCTTTTGGGACATCTTTGCCTGCTATAGATTTCACGAAAGCATTCGTCTGTTCCACGACCTTATTCATGGCCGTGTAAATATCCTGTTCGGAGGGTTCGCTGTTACAGCCACTCAGCAACAATGCAGCGGCAACAAGTGTGATAACGGCATAGATTTTCATAAATAGATCCCTGGCTGTAAGGTGAGTTATTGAATCAGACCCGTATTCATTCTGCTTTTATTTTCAGAGAACGACCACTTGCTGACCGTTTCTCCTTTAAATTCTATTTCCAGCGTTTTGGCTTGCGTCTGTGAGCCTCCTGTCAACAGCCCAACAACGGGAATGAATGTGGTGGCATCAAACTGATTGTTATCCATTGAATAAGTCCATTCTTCATTACCACTGTCCAGGGTAGTTCGGGTGTTCGGTTCACCTAAGCGGGCAGTAATTTCAGATTTCGTCGTTTTGTTTTTAATGATTTTTGATTGCAGACTTTGTGATGTTTCATTTTTAAGAATCTGGTTTCCTGAGTTAGAACAACCAGAAATAAAGAAAGCAGAAATAAAAAATGCTGTAGCAATGAATCTGTGCATAAACTCCCTCATTTTATTGTTTTATAAAGCGTTAAATCAATCTCGTTGAATAAACAGAATTCTGTCTGCATAAACTTTTTTAAGCTGGTACTTAAGAATAAATATACTGCCAAAAAAAACGATGACAGAGACGATAAAATTTTCAGTCCATGAGCCTGCGAAGTAAGCCAGGAGCATCACAGCGATCCCGAACAGAATGGCTACAGTGACAGGGCATTCACCGTAAACCACTTTTGCATGGCACACGGTGCAAATTTTTACACCGTGAGGACTTTCTTTAAAACAAAAGGGGCACTGCACGGTATGGTTACTCATTGCGACTCCCGGAGTTGATTTAAGCTGATGTCTTTTTGAGCATTTTCGATGAAAGAATCGCTTTAGTAAAATTGCTTGTACCGATCGATGATTGTTGTGTGATAGGTGGTAGCTATCATATGCAAATTATCGATCTATAAAAACGATCAATAATTTATTGACTATCATTGGGTTATGGACTAGCAAACTTTATGGTGTGAGAAGCTGGTTATTGCTAACTGATTGTTCTTGAGGAGAATGAGATGCTGTCACAGGAACAGGTGTCAACAGTTGCAAATGAAGAATCCTGCGAAAAGGATGGGCAGTGGCATGCAGCAGTGACATTCCTCTGCGTCTGAGAAGCACAACAAGATGGCCGAGCAATATAAGCCACGAATACAGACGACGCTGGCGGGGTATCTTACGAGCTGTATTGTGCAGTTTGCTCCTGAGCTGGATGAGGCCCACTGTCTCCTGTTGTCTTTCCAGACTAATTTTTTCTTCAAGCTGATGGATTTTCTCCAGAATCGTTTCCCGGTTTGCAACCTGTTCTTCAGACTCGCATGATGGCACTGGCACTGGCACTGGCACTGGCACTGGCACTGGCACTGGCACTGGCACTGGCACTGGCACTGGCACCGGCACCGACGCAGTTGTGGGTTCTGTTGGCTTCCGTGCTTCTTTCAGTAAAGTCAGATGTTCCGGCGTAAAATCAACCAGTGCTTGCAGGGAAGACCAGCCATATTTTTTACCCAATTGAGAGGCTTTAAAGGCGATGCCCTGGTACTGAAATGAAAATCCATTCATTTTACCCGTTGTGGCGATATTGGGTTTGCAGCTCACGCCTTCCTGTTCCAGTAAGCGGACAAATGTTAGTAAATCGGGGCGGTGGGTTAATGCATTGTCGATAAGGGCCTGCAACTGTGACTTAGGGCAGGGAGCCGCAGTTCGTTCAGCCATCATCAGTTCGTTGCGGGAGGGCTTCCTTTTATCCTGACGGCGACTACCGGTTACACCCGTAGTTTCGGTGAGACCGTGTACTCTCTCCAGCTCGCTGATAATCCGGGTACTGATGAGGTTTTCATTTTTACCAAGGTATAATTTCCCACCGACCATGTTAATTCTGTTAGCTATTATATGGATATGCTGCCCGTCAGAATCATCGTGCATGATATAGCAGCGAAGATGGGTTTCAGTGAATCCCATGCGGGTCATATAATCGTCAGCGAATGCCGCCCATTGTCTGACTGACAGTGTTTCTCCCTTTGGCAGACGAAGCGAATTATGCCAGACAGGTTTGGCGACATCGGGACGCAGCAGTCGGGTGCCTTCAAATTCACTGATAAGCTCAGCAGCAGTGCTGCCCGTCATATTGCCACCGATAACATAAGGCGTAATTTTGTGGTGAGAACCTGACTTCAGGCTATAGAGAACCACACCTGTGAATTGTTTACCCCTTTTTATTTTCTGCATGCCTTTCATCGGCCTGGCTCCAGAAATGTTGAAGGAATAAGGTGATCCCTGAGAGTTTTGATTTGTCTGCGCAGGGCGAAGAGTTCTGTACGGGTCAGCTCGCTGTCAGGGCTTTTGCTGTCGAGATGATTCAGCAGGTGGTTTAAATCCTGTGAAAGGCTGCCAAGTTTAATCCATGCTTCACGATTGATTTCTGGCAGAACCGGCGGGAGTTTATTCAGGGAAGCCATCCTGAGCCATTCTCCTTTTTTATACTGACCTCTTTTACTGTCGAGAATAATTAACTCTTCTTCATTTAATCTGACACTGATGCAGTGATGTCGTATTTCATTCTCAGGAAGGTTGTCAGTATGGAATTTTCCGCGTTTTGATACTCTGGTTATATCATCATCATTACTCATGTCACTGTTCATAGTTATCCTTTTATTTCATCTTTATTACTACAGATAACCGATGAAGTGAATAAGTCAAGATGTTACGGGGTAAATAATTTAATTATTTGGATTAAAAAAGGTATACCATTTGACAAATAGTATACCCACGAGGACATATCAGATTAGTGGTCATTAAATGAAACCTTTCAGACTAAGAAAAGGGTTGTTTACTCCAGATTTTTAGAGTCTTTTTCGCACAGGTGCACGGGGGATCTCAGGCTTCATTTCTTTTAACAGGTCTTTTTTCTCTCTTCCTGCGATATAAGAAAAAATCTTATCGGAGTCAGAACGCTGTCTGAGTATATCGTCGTCCATTCGGATTCCATTTCGAATAAACCATTTCACTCTCTCTATGCCGGTGTAGATACCAATATGCTCATTGCGACAATTATAAAACTGTGTGTGCTTGATTTCGATATGTTGTTTTATTTCGTTAAAGATTGATCTCATGTCTTTAACATATAATTCAACTGTACAATGCTCTGCAAGCATGAAATTAATACCATTTTGTTTGAGGAATTTAATAAGCTCTAAAGAGTCATAAGTGATATGTCTGATTAAAACAGGTGTGCTATCGATTTTTTCTATATGTCGGATAAGAGCACTGACGTTTGATTTGTAATGCCACTTTCCATTGTCCACAGACAAATCGAGTACTGATTTACCATTATGATCAGTGTGATTAATATTACAGCCTTTTTCTATCCAGTAGTCAAAAGCATCTATGGAATAGAGGTTGTAGAGTACAGTCTGGCCTTCAATATCAATACTGTTGATATCAGCACCTGCATTAATAAGAATTTCTGCACATTTTATATTATAGCGTTTCTGGTGAAGGCAGGATTGGCCTTGATTATTCTTGTGCTGAATATTAATGCCTGAATGGATTAACAATTTCAGAACGTTTGGATTAGTGTTACAAAACAGTGCATTATTACCATAACTGTCTATGTGGTTTAGTTCTATGCCTGCTTCAATCATTGCTTTGACAGCGTCTAATTGGTCGCAATAGAAAAGGGCATTTCTACCACAATAATCAACAGCATTAATATTTATTCCTGAATTTATGCAATTCATAACTTCCTCTCTCGTCTCACTTTGGATTAATATGTTTATCATTTGTTTAGTCATGTTTCTCTCCTTTTTAGGCTGCGAATTTGTTATAAATTTCATTGTTAGCACTATACTCTTTGATTTTTACGATATCGTCATAGATCCGTGAGAATGAAAACCATGAGATCTCTTTAACTTCTCTCTTCTTGTTTTGATAAATGATATTGCACCCGCGAAACTGAAATGCATTGTTGAAGGTGTCATTGTTTGCGTTTCTGAGAAAATGTACAAATGATTTAATTGTCTCTTTCTTGCTTACGTTGTAAGAGAGAAAGGTATGAATAGAAAAGAGGGTTAAGATATTTCTCTGAGTAATCATATGCCTGGAAAAGTAACAAAAGTAAAAATCCCGCTCTTCACTTACTGGTTTTCCGAATACAGAAAATTGTGGGTTATATAATCTATAGAGATCTGCATTCTTTTTGGTTTTGGCAAGGTAGTTTGTCAGTGTTGGGTAATTGTGTTTTTTCATTTTTATTCTCCTTTATTGTTTTGGTGAAATGAATATATATTATCAAATAAATATAAATCAAATTTATTTTTTAATGATGAAAAATACGCAAGCGTTTTCTTTTTATTTAATTAATTTAATTTGATGTTTTATATAAGGAATATAATATTTGTCAAAAAGTGCTGTTTTTATTTATCATTAATAAACTTATTTGTTTATGGGTGAAATTACATGATTGTCAGGAATAGAGGCTGAAAATATCAGGTGTTGATAGGAGTATAAATTGTGGTATATGCTCTTCAGAGAGCGGGGTAGTATTTTTTCGAGATTTTATATTGCAGGAATATTTTCAGTAACAGTGTTCCATCAATAAAAAATTGCTTCAACTCTATCCATATTATGATTGTTAGAGTGAGGAGGGAAACTGGCTCATATCATCTCAGTTATTCTGTGCTCAGGTATAACTTTTAATTCGAATAAAACTATTGTTCATAGGTGTACCAATAAAGCTAAGAAATTCATATCTGAGAAAACATTTACGGCCTGCTTTCTCCGCTGTTCTGATCGATAGTTGATTTTCAGGGACAATAGTTCCTATAAAAAAGGAGGTATTTTCGGCATGCTGGCAAAGAGTCTACTCCCTTACTCGCGTGTCCAATATTCGCAGGTAAGATCAGTCTCAGCCCGGAACAGTTTGAAAGTCAGAACCTCGCTTAGGGCCGCGTACACATTATGTGGATAGGATCAGAGCACCTACTGGCTCGAAAGAAAAGCGGCGATCATCACGTGATTCTCGCTCAATATTCGTAACCAGTAAGCGCATGCCCTGAATCACTTCAAAGTGTAATTCTCAGGGAGCGAATGACTATATCTCGCTTACATCAGATCTTCAGCTCACTAAGCTTGTCCGCTTAGTGCCAATAGCGGACGTTGTTAAGCTCATGCAGTATGGATTCACGAAGAACAGACGTTATATTTTGTCCTGATTGACACGGGATGAAAGCTCCTGATGGCTCTCTTTTCGCTCGCTGTAACGATCCGCAAGATAACCGGTTTGTCCCTTAAGCAGCAGTGTGATTTTAAACAGCTCCTCGGCTACATCGACGATGCGGTCATACCATGACGAAGGTTTCATTCGGCCGTTTTCGTCGAACTCTTGCCATGCCCTGGCTACGGAAGACTGGTTGGGTATCGTAAACATCCGCATCCAGCGGCCCAGAATACGCATCTGGTTCACTGCATTGAAGGACTGGGAACCACCGCAGACCTGCATTACCGCAAGTGTTTTGCCCTGCGAAGGACGAACCGCGCCTTCACTTAAGGGTATCCAGTCAATCTGCGCCTTCATAACTGCGCTCATAGCCCCGTGCCGTTCCGGAGAACTCCACACCATCCCGTCACACCATCTGACCAGACCGCGCAGCTCGGTGACTTTAGGGTGCATGTCCGGCGCATCATCCGGCAGGGGTAAACCGGAGGGGTTAAAGCGTTTTACCTCCGCGCCCATCGCCGTCAGCAGGCGACCAGCTTCTTCCGCGGCAAAACGGCTGTAGGAGCGCTCTCTTACTGAGCCATACAGAATCAGAATCCGTGGTGGCTCCTGCAGGTGCAGACGTTCAGCGATGTGTTGATCAAAGCATTCGGTGTTCAGGGCAGGAAATTGTTCCATTTTTCTCCTCCGGACAGACCAGATGATTTCAAAGTTAATACATATGATTTACCATATGTATATTCTAAAGGGAATGGAGTGACAAATGCTACAACCTGTTCAGCTTTTCAAAATCCTGTCGGATAAAACACGGCTCACCATCGTCATGCTTCTCCGGGAGTCCGGTGAACTGTGCGTCTGCGATATCTGCGCGGCCACCTCTGAATCACAGCCAAAAATCTCGCGACATATGGCTATCCTTCGTGAGGCCGGGCTGGTACTTGACCGTCGTGAAGGCAAATGGATCCACTATCGTCTGTCACCCCACATACCAGCGTGGGCAGCTGAGACAATCACAACGTCCTGGCAGTGTATGCGGGAGGATGTGCGTGAATGGCTGGATAAATCAGCCTGCACCTCCTGCTGAGGCAGGAAGATATTTACATAATCATATATGATGGAGTCTGAGATGCTTCTGGCAGGGAGTATATTTTTACTGACGCTGGTACTGGTGATCTGGCAACCCAGAGGCCTGAGTATTGGCTGGAGCGCGAGTATCGGGGCAGTGCTGGCGCTGGGAACCGGTGTCATCCATGTCGCTGATATTCCCGTTGTCTGGAATATCGTCTGGAACGCGACAGCGGCATTTATTGCGGTCATCATCATCAGCCTGCTGCTCGATGAGTCCGGCTTCTTTGAATGGGCCGCACTGCACGTCTCCCGCTGGGGTAACGGACGTGGCCGCCTGCTGTTCACCTGGATAGTCTTGCTCGGTGCCGCTGTTGCTGCGTTGTTTGCCAATGACGGCGCCGCGCTGATCCTGACGCCGATTGTGATTGCGATGCTGCTCGCACTGGGGTTCAGCCAGGGCACGACACTGGCCTTTGTCATGGCTGCAGGGTTTATTGCAGATACGGCCAGCCTGCCGCTCATTGTTTCTAACCTGGTTAATATCGTCTCGGCGGACTTCTTCGGTCTGGGCTTTACGCAGTATGCTTCCGTTATGATCCCCGTGGATGCGGCAGCGATTGCGGCCACGCTGACCATGCTGCATTTCTTCTTCCGCAGGGATATTCCGGCAACGTATGACGTTTCGCTGCTGAAGAAACCAGCCAGTGCGATCAAGGATCCGGCAACCTTCAGGGCGGGCTGGATTGTCCTGTTATTACTGCTTGTCGGTTTCTTTGTTCTGGAGCCGCTGGGGATCCCGGTCAGTGCGATAGCGGCGGCTGGCGCAGCAGTGCTGTTTGTGGTGGCGAAAAGAGGCCATGCCATCAACACCGGGAAAGTCCTGCGCGGTGCGCCATGGCAGATCGTTATTTTCTCGCTGGGCATGTACCTCGTGGTCTATGGCCTGCGCAATGCAGGGCTCACGGAGTACCTGTCTGGTGTGCTGAATCAGCTGGCAGACAAGGGGTTATGGGCAGCGACGTTCGGCACCGGCTTCCTGACGGCATTTCTCTCATCAGTGATGAACAATATGCCGACGGTGCTGATTGGTGAGCTGTCGATTGACGGGAGTGCGGCGACTGGCGTCGTCAAAGAGGCAATGATTTATGCCAATGTGATTGGCTGCGATTTAGGCCCGAAAATCACCCCGATAGGCAGTCTTGCAACCCTGCTGTGGCTGCATGTGCTTGCCCGGAAAAATATGACGATCACTTGGGGATATTACTTCCGGACCGGCATTGTCATGACTGTGCCGGTGCTGTTTGTCACTCTGGCCGCTCTGGCGTGGCGGCTCTCTGTCACTTTGTAATGAGATACTGATATGAGCAACATTACCATCTATCACAACCCGGCCTGTGGCACCTCACGCAACACGCTGGAGATGATCCGTAACAGCGGCAACGAACCGACGATAATTCATTATCTCGATACGCCACCCACCCGTGATGAGCTGATTAAACTTATTTCAGATATGGGAATTACGGTGCGTGCATTACTGCGTAAGAATGTTGAGCCTTATGAACACCTGGGTCTTGATGAAGAGAAATTTAGTGATGAGCAGTTGATTGATTTCATGCTTCAACATCCGATCCTGATTAATCGGCCGGTTGTCGTTACGCCGCTTGGCACTCGTCTTTGCCGCCCTTCAGAAATAGTGCTGGATATTCTACCGGAAGGCCAGAAAGGAGCGTTTACCAAAGAGGATGGCGAGAAGGTCATTGACGAAACGGGGAAGCGGATTAAGTAATCTGCCCACTTCAAAATATCGGACGCCTGTTTACGCTATGCGGGCATCCGATTTTCGCTCATATGGGACAACCATAATCACATCTCCTAACCCAAAGGAGAATGAGCATGACAACATCCCCCTGGAACAAAGGCCGTATTATTGGCCAGAAACGGCCTCTTCAGATCTCTCATATCTGGGGAATCCGTATCAGACTTGAGATGGAAGGAAAAGTACGCGATTTAGCTCTGTTTAACATGGCTCTGGACAGTAAACTTCGGGGCTGTGATCTGGTTAAGCTAAAAGTTTCTGATGTGGCCTATGGGCACTCTGTTTCGGGCAGAGCGACAGTGCTGCAGCAAAAAACGGGAAGCCCCGTTCAGTTTGAACTGACTAAGGGAACCAGAGAGGCTGTAGCAGCATGGATCAAAATGGCTCATCTACGTAGTAGCGACTATCTGTTCCAGTCCCGCGTCGGTTCTTCACGACATATCTCAACCAGGCAATATAACCGTATTTTTCATGGATGGATTGATAAGCTAGGTCTCGACGAGACTCTGTACAGTACGCATTCTATGCGAAGAACCAAGCCATATCTGATCTATAAAAAAACGAAGAATCTTCGAGTGATCCAGCTATTGTTAGGTCACAAAAAACTTGAAAGTACAGTCCTTTATCTCGGTATTGAAGTGGATGATACCCTGGAGATATCTGAGTCTATTGAAGTTTAATTTGTGAGGGCTGCAACAGCAGCCCTTTGCCAGAAGCGGAATTTTATTACATCTCTATTGAATTTGTTAATGCTGAGCAGGTCAATACATGCAGGAAGTTCCGGCTGTTTCTTTGAAGTTAACGAACCAAGTAGAGTAAGCGTCGACGCGGAAATCGTCTTTGGAAAAAGCTAAGGCATTGACCAGAATTTTTTGATCAATACATAAAGTTAGGGCGGTTTCGAATGTGTGGTTGTATTCTTTACGAATTGCTCCTGCGGCAAGGTTTCTGGGCGGCGATGAACCAAATACGAACATTAGAAAAGAAAAGACGATATTTACCGTTGCTATTTCCCTTCATTTTCAAAGCACAGTAAATCAAAAATTAATTCCATATTGTTACTTTTTAGAATGTCAACATCTTTATATATTTTTTCAGACGCCCCTCCTTCATCTTCCCATTCGTTAATGGAATACTGCCATTCTTCTTGCATCAACCTGACATCTGCAGTTGGGATCTCTAAATAAGTTAGCATAGTCTACTCCGGCATCCTATCTTTATGAGGTTTTAATAGTATAGGGTACCCTACACTGTAACGCCGATTAGGTTTGCATATACTCATTAAATATATAAAAAAGCACTGTAAGAAAATAATAATCTAAGTCGTGTTATTTAGCTGCAACTTTTTATTTTCCTAAGGGTGTTGACTATACTTAAATAAATAATTTCAAACCGGAGAGTGCCATGTTTAACCATTCACCTGAAAAGTCTGAAAATGAATTTAAGGAAACAGTAAAAGAATACGCTACTAAAACCGATGATGCGTTACGTAGTGGGGCTAACAGCATGAAGAATAAAGTTGAGTCATATCCTGCGACAAGTATTCTCATAGCAGTCGGTATAGGCTTCGCTTTAGGTTTTATCTCAGGAAGAAGATGATTATCTTCGAGATGAAATTTAACTGTATCTCCTTACTTCATGAGTGCATTATTTAACAAAAATAAGATAAGTATTGAAAATATTATAGTCATTAAAGAAATCACCAATTTGTAAAAAGTGAAATCCTCCTTAAAAGAAGCACCGAACTCGGAAAGGAAGTAACTAACCATTATAGTTGCCAGACATATTGCTGGACTAAATATATAACAATCTTTCAATAATTCTTACAAAACAAGAAGCATAAAACATCCAGAGAAAAATCCTCTGCTGCATCGCTTGATGCTTATGAATATGATGCCGATGCCTCCCGGTAAGCCTTTGGGTATCCCTATGACCCGCTGCTTCGTTCGTGCATGATGAACATTCCATTAGAAAATTCATCAGGTTAATTTGCCCTGCCGCTCAGAAGGATTCATCATAAAAGGCAAAATAGCATGAAGGGAGGTAGAGGGCCATCTGTATTTTGTCAATGCACATAGTGTGACTTCCTGATTTGACAGCGATTTTTAAAAGAATGTGTTGAAAAAAAAGCCTGCGGTTAGCAGGCTATAAAGTTTTTTTACTTATTTTTTTTGTTTGTATCTTATAAATAGGGTAGGTACGCAATTAAACATGAAGCAGAGAAGGTAATGAAACTGCTATAAATATTTCCTGGCCGCATCAAATATCTCCTGTGACGTTAACTCCCTGTCAGTAGCCACGTAAACAATGCCATGATCGCCAGTTAAGGAAGGAAAACCTGCAGACATAATCCGAAGATGTGTTTATTCACCGTTTGGATATTCCTGCCTGATAGAGGATATACCTTCCAGAACGGTCATGACTTTACAGGATTCAGCATTAAAGAAAACAAGGACTTTAATCATATTCTATTATCCTGTTCTCTCGTGGGTGTTAGCTGGCAGATGCCATTAAGGTCAAAGCCATTACGTGGTTCTTTCGGAGATAGCCTCGCTCATTACGCACTTCTTATTTAACAAGCAGTTAGTTTGTGCTTTTAAAATTTTTATGCAGTAGTCCTGCACTTCATTACATCGGTCAGCACACTCATAATTGTGAAGAATATGCTGATCAGATATTAAGAATAAACGATTTTTCACTGATTTAAGTTATGGGGCTGTCTACTCAGGGATAATCCTTCATCGTTATCGCAGACCCACATTGATTTATTTATCGCAAAGTATTACGTTTGCAGCAGCAGGACCTTTGTCTCCGATCTGAATGGCGAATTCAACTTTCTGTCCTTCAAATAAAGTTTTAAAGTTGTCGCCATTAAGCGCAGAAAAATGGACAACGATATCTTTGCTGCCATCAAGAGGAGAGATGAAGCCAAAACCTTTGTCTTCGTTAAACCATTTTACCAGGCCTGTAATTCTAGAGGTCATACTGACTCCTGTTATACATCATTGTATTGATAGTAAATGTATGGACTCAAAAAGAGGGGATATCAACGATAGCGCCTGGTAATGAGAACTGCCCGGAAAATTTCTAACTTTCATTAGTACATCGAACTGATGGGATTCATTAAGGCACAGGGAATCAATATAAGCAAATTATCTTTTAGCCGTCCAGAGGTCCTGTAGGGAAAATAAAAGTGGCTGAATGCCATTTTCAATGTATAGTCTTTACGTGTTTTCAATAAGGAATTGACTTGTCCCATAAAATGACAGGAATTGTCAAAAGCTTTGATATTCTTAGTGGTAAAGGCCTCATCATCCCATCTGATGGACGAAAAGACGTTCTGCTTCACATTTCAGCCGTTAACTCCCGCGAATCAGAATTACTCATCCCTGGAAGCCGCATAGAGTTTTGCCGGATAAACGGTCTCAGGGGGCCTGTGGCTGCGAACATTTATCTTTCCTGATTTTCAGTGTGTCAAAATAGATAGATTAAAACTTAACCACATATGGTACGGTGAAGCTCATTCATTGAAAGGTTAATGGTTATGTCTGTTATCAATTACGCAATGAAATTCTTCAGCAGTGCGTCTACTGCCACAGCTGCCTGTCCTGTTTGTGGCTTAAAATCAGTACAACCGTTGTCAAAAATCCGGCTCAACCAGACCATGCTTTGCCCCGGATGTAAGGCTCTGTTTATCTCCCGACGCTAGCTCGACCAAAACCGCAGAACAGAGCTCATGTCCTATACTTATGTTAGATTCCGGCAGCTGTTAAATCCCTGATGCCTGACGCCCATCCTGAGAGAACGTTTCTGAACTGATTTCGCAACTGCTCCTGCGCGCTAACGTCGCATCAGAGCAATGCTATGAAAATGATCCCCAGAGCGTGGTTTAACCGCTCCCGTATACTGATGAATGCTGCCGAAAACATAACGTTTTCGGCGAACGATCCTGCCGGTGAAAGCTCGCCGCGGTCAGAACTCTTTTCGACCGTCCAGATGGAACGCTACGGCCAGAAGCTGGCGCGGACTCATAAAGTATCACCGGATAAGCATCCTTATTATCTTCTGAAACGGCTTGGCGACAATGAGGCCGTCATTACCCAAAACTGCTATGAGCTTAACGCGGGTAAAAAGACCAGTATCATGCCCGCCGGTGAATGGCTGCTGGACAATTATTATCTGATTGAGGAACAAATCCGCACTGTCCGCCAGCATCTGCCGAAAAGCTTTGGCAAAGGTCTTCCGTCGCTGGTATCGCCGCTGAATTGCCCACGAATTTATCATATTGCATCAGAGGCTATTGCTCACGGCGATGGCCGCTGGGATACCGCCAGCCTGACCAGCTATCTCACTGCCTATCAACAGGTGACGCCGCTGACGCTGGGTGAAGTCTGGGCGTTACCGGGAATGCTGCGCCTGGCGCTGATTGAAAATCTTCGTCGTATCAGTATGGAAGTGATAAAAGCGCAGCAAGACAGAAACCTTGCCGATACGTGGATAACAAGGATTGTCGAATGCGCAGAGAGTGCGCCTGGTGATTTAATCATGGTGGTTGCCGATATGGCGCGCTCCCGGCCTCCGTTAACCAGTGCGTTTGTCGCAGAGCTGGTGCGGCGCCTGCAGGGGCATGGCAACGCGCTGTCGTTACCTCTGACCTGGGTTGATCAGTGCCTTCGGGAACAGGGGATCACCACTGACGTTCTCATACATAGTTTCAATCAGCAGCTTGCCGCCAGCCAGCTGTCCGTAAGTAACAGCATTGCGGGCCTGCGATTATTGAGTGAAACGGACTGGGCTGATTTCGCCGAAACGATAAGCGTTGTCGAACAGACATTACGCAATGATCCTGCCGGCATCTATCCCCGGATGCACTTCAATACCCGGGATCATTACCGGCACGTAGTTGAGGTTCTGGCCAGAGACAGCGGTCTCAGCGAGCCTGAGGTTGCAGAGAAAGTGCTGGCGTTTTCAGAGGAAAAAGCGCCCGATACACCGGAACATCATGTTGGTTATTATCTTGCGGGCGAAGGTCGACAGGCGCTGGATATTCATCTCCTGGCAGACGCCTCAAGGCTCCTACGCTTGCGTCACAGTTTCAACAGAATAACCCTGCTGTCATGGATTGGAAGCCTGACGCTGCTGACAACCGCAGCGACCGCAGCAATATTGCACGAAACCGCCATGCAGGGCACAGACTGGCTGTTGATCGCGGTGATATTGCCTCTGATTATCGCTTTGACTCAGTTAATGAGCGATTTACTCAGTGATGCAACCACCCGTTTTCGCGTTCCTCGACCCTTGCCGGGGATGGATTTTTCAGCCGGGATTCCCGCTGACAGTGCCACCATGTTAGTCATTCCCTGCATGTTGACCAGCCACGAAAGTTTCAGCCAGCTCCTCACCAGTCTTGAAGTCTGCTGGTTAGGGAATGAAAACGAAAATCTCAGGTTCGCGCTGCTCACTGATTTTGCTGATTCTGAAAATGAACCCTCGCCGGAAAGTCACGCGCTGCTCAGACAGGCTATCGCCGATACGCAGGCGCTTAATCGCCGCTACCCCTCCGGCCGACCACGTTTTTATCTGTTACATCGCCAGCCTGAATGGAACCCATTGGAAGGAGCGTGGATGGGCTATGAACGCAAGCGGGGAAAACTGGCGTTACTGAACAGCTGGTTGCGCCATCCCGGAACGCAATTCGTCAGCGTTGCAGAGATGCCTGCCCACCTTTTACCGGGTCACATAAAATACGTCATTACACTGGACAGCGATACGGTGCTCCCGCGCGATACGGCACACAAACTCGTCGCGACGATGG
This sequence comes from Leclercia tamurae, assembly GCF_025566055.1. Taxonomy (GTDB): domain Bacteria; phylum Pseudomonadota; class Gammaproteobacteria; order Enterobacterales; family Enterobacteriaceae; genus Enterobacter; species Enterobacter tamurae. The sequence goes on along the minus strand of NZ_JAMHKS010000062.1, from coordinate 41,991 downwards.
CGCATCCGCTGAATACGCCTGAGTATGATCCGGTACGCCAGAGGGTTGTCAAAGGATTCGGTATTTTACAGCCCGGTCTTGCGGAGGAGATACCACGCAACGGTCAGGGGCGTTACGCAGCCCTGCGCAGCAGCGTACCGGGCAATAACCCTTATTCGATGATGTCTTCGGATATTTATCAGGATCTCTTTGGGGAAGGCTCGTTTGTGGGCAAAGGGATTTACGATGTTGATATTTTTATGCAGGCCACTACCAACATCTGCCCGGAAAATCTGGTACTCAGCCATGACCTACTCGAAGGATGCTATGCCCGTTCGGGTCTGCTGAGTGAAGTGTTACTCTACGAACAATATCCCAATAATTATCTGTCGGATGTTGCACGACGTTCACGCTGGATCCGGGGTGACTGGCAACTGCTTAACTGGCTAAAACCACGCGTCAGAAAAGCCGATGGAACCCGGGTCAGGAATCCGCTGACCGCACTTTCTTACTGGAAATTACTCGATAATCTGCGTCGCAGTCTGGTCGCCCCCTCCTTACTGGTATTGCTGTTCTTCACCCTGCTTGGGGTACCCAATCCGGTTTACTGGCTGGGCGTACTTTCGCTGATATGGCTTTTGCCAGCCATCCTCTGCATCGCCCATGACCTTCTGCATAAACCTCTGCGTCGCCGCCTGAAGCCGCATCTGTTACTGGTGGGGGCGGGCGCGCTGAAGCGTCTGTCAGGTATCAGCCTTAATTTTGCGATACTGCCGCACGAAGCCGGATATTCGCTGAAAGCGATCGCCGTGACGCTATGGCGACTGGGGATAAGCAGGCGTCACCTCAGCCAGTGGGTCAGCCACAGCCAGGACAGCAGTCAGGCCAGACCCACTGTTGCACGTTTTTATCAGGCGATGTGGCTTAACGTTGCCGGTGGCGTGGCGCTGACAATACTGACCGGACAATTTGCCCCACAGCTGCTGGGGATTGCGTTACCGATCGGTTTGGTATGGTGTGTGGCACCGCTGCTGATGAGCTGGCTGAGTCGCCAGCCCGTGCGTAAGGTTTTTTCGCCTAATCAGGAACAAAAACAGCTGTTACGCCAGACAAGCCGTGAAATCTGGGCTTTTTTTGAAACATTTGCCACAGCAAAAGAGAACTGGCTTCCACCTGATAATTATCAGGAAATACCACAACCGACGGTGGCACACCGAACTTCTCCTACCAATATTGGTCTTTCACTTATGGCTAACCTGACGGCATGGGACTTTGGCTACCTGCCTGGCGGAGAGGTGCTCCGGCGCGTGTCGCTCACGCTCGACACGATGGATAAAATGGAGCACTACCGGGGCCATCTCTACAACTGGTATGACACCCGTACGCTGGTTCCCCTAAGTCCACGCTATATCTCCAGCGTCGACAGCGGCAATATGGCCGGGCATTTATTGACCCTGCGTGCAGGCCTGTCCGCCATGCGTCATCAGCCTGTTTTAAGCAACCAACAGATACTGGCAGGACTGAACGATACGCTGGATATTCTGGAAAAACAGTGGGGTAAGAACCCACCTGACAGCCTGAGACTGCTGCGCAAGCATTGCCTGAACGCGGTGTCGCTCTCTCCGCAGGCGCTTTTCAGCGAACTGAAAAGCATTCGCACCCAGTGCAACCATCTGACCAGCGCATGTCATCAGGGATCTCCTCTTCAGATGCGCTGGGCTGGACATCTGGAGCATCAACTGGTTCAGCTTTGCCATGAGTGGTCTCTGTTGCTTGGCTGGTTGCCTGCATCCTGGAATGAACAGAAGCTGCCGACGCTGAGCGAGCTTGCCCGTCCGACATTAACCGGTACAGGAACGCCTCCGGCGTCAGTGGCGGAGCAGGCCCGAATGCGACTCAATATTATCACCGAGCTGGAACAGCGGCTGGATGAGCATGCCCGGATGGATTTCGCCTTTCTGTACAGTGAAGCAACCAGTCTGCTCAGCGTCGGTTATAACTGTGACACCAATATGCCTGACAAGAGCCACTACGATCTCCTGCCGTCTGAAATCCGCCTGACCAGTTTTCTTGCCATTGCGACTAATCAGCTGCCTCTTAAAAGCTGGTACGCGCTGGGTCGATTGTTTACCACGATTGATAATGAAACTGCCCTGATGTCATGGAGCGGATCCATGTTTGAATATCTGATGCCGAATCTGGTGATGCCCACCTGGCCCGGCAGCCTGCTCGATGAAATGAGTCAGTCGGCGGTTATGCGCCAGATTCACTGGGGGAAAGAACGCGGGGTGCCATGGGGTGTTTCAGAGTCTGGTTATCATGCTTTTGATGTTCAGCATAATTATCAGTATCAGGCATTTGGCGTACCGGGGCTCGGTCTGCGCAGGGGACTTGCCGATGACATGGTTGTCGCTCCTTACGCCACGCTGCTGGCGCTGATGGTTTCCCCACAGAGAGCCTGTGAGAACCTGTTCAGGCTGCAAAAAAATGGTGCACGCGGAGAATACGGTTTTTATGAAGCGCTGGACTATACCCCCTCACGTCTTGCAACCGGTCAGCTCTATGCGGTGGTACAGTCCTGGATGGCGCATCACCAGGGTATGGCATTTCAGGCGCTGGCTCATGTGCTGCTTGATGCCCCCATGACTGAACGCTTTATGTCCAGTACGGTATTCCGGTCAGCGAGTCTGCTGTTACAGGAGCGCGTGCCGGATGCGGTCGATCTGTACAGTCCGCGCCGTCATTTTGAATCTCATGAGGGCATGGTCAAACCCGTTCGCTATGAACCCCGTATTTTCTATAGCGTGGATACCCCCGCCCCGGATATTCAACTCCTGTCCAACGGCCATTATCATCTGATGTTGACCGCGGGCGGCGGCGGTTACAGTCGCTGGAATGATATTGCACTAACGCGCTGGCGCAGTGATACCACCCGTGATAACTGGGGAGCATTCTGCTACATCCGCGATACCCAGACGGGAGATGTGTGGAGCAATACCTGGCAACCAACAGGCTACACCAGCGGACAAGACGAGGAAGTGTTGTTCACCGATGCGGGGGCAGAATTCAGACGCAGCTTAGGGGGACTCAGCGTCAAAACTCAGGTGGTGATCTCTCCGGAGGATGATGTTGAATTGCGACGGCTCACACTGATTCATCGTGGTCGCAAGCCTCGCTCTCTGGAGCTGACAACCTATGCTGAAGTGGTACTGGCACCTGATGCCAGCGATCTGGCACACCCGGCATTCAGCAATTTGTTTATTCAGACTGAGCTGGCTCCTGAGCGTGACGCTATTCTTTGCCACCGGCGCCCGCGTTCACCGAATGAACCGGGCCCTTGCCTGTTTCACATGATGGTGGTGCACGGCGATAACCGACATAACGTGTCGTTTGAAACGGACAGGGCAAGGTTTATTGGACGTGGCAGAAACCCTGCGAATGCACAGGCAATAGAGACGGGAGGGATGCTAGGCAACACGTCGGGCTCGGTGCTGGATCCGATACTGGCAATTCGCAACGCCATTATTCTGCAGCCGGGGCAGCCGGTTACGATTGATATCATTTATGGCATCAGTGAGACCCGTCAGCAGAGCCTGGCGTTGCTGGAGAAATATCGCGATTACCCTATCGCCGATCGCGTCTTTGAACTGGCCTGGTCTCACAGTCTGGTGGTATTGCGCCAGATGAACGCCAGTGAAGATGATGCCACGTTGTTCAATAGTCTCGCCAGCGCTGTGCTTTACCCTGTCCAGGAGCTGCGCGCCGAAGGCCAGGCGATCGGCCGCAACCGGCGTGGCCAGTCCGGACTGTGGGGCTGGGCAATTTCAGGGGATCTGCCGATAGTGCTGCTGAGTATAACCAGCGAGGAAAGTATCACCTCAGTGACCACACTGATTCAGGCACACCGTTACTGGAGACAGAAAGGGCTGGATGTTGATTTAGTTATCCTGAATAACAGCCCCGGCGGCTACCAGCAGGGATTACAAAATCAGATTATGGAGTTAATTTATGCCGGGTCTGAAGCCAGTCTGCTGGATAAAAAAGGCGGGCTTTTTGTCCGCAACGGTGAGCATCTCTCCGCTGAGGATAAGTTGCTTTTGATGAGCGTGGCCTGTCTTTATCTTGATGACCGCGCAGGGGGTATTAATGAGCAGCTTAACCAGCGTATTCATACCCTGAAATCGCCGGCAAGGGCATTCATTCCGCGTGCTGTGCGCGAGCGTAATCAACATACGGACTGGAGCCCTGATACCAGTCAGTTATGCCATTTCAACGGATACGGTGGATTTTCTCAGGATGGGCGGGAGTATCAGATCGTCCTTCGGGAAAATGCGCTTACACCGGCTCCCTGGTCGAACATACTGGCAAATTCTCGTTTTGGCAGTGTGATCTCAGAGGCAGGGCAGGCCTATACCTGGTATGAGAATGCCCATGAATACCGGTTGACGCCGTGGGAGAACGATCCGGTGAGCGATCGCAGCGGCGAGGCATTTTACCTGCGCGATGAAGAGAGCGGGGAGTGCTGGTCGCCGACGGCTTTACCTGTTCGCGGACACGGTGATTACCTGACCCGCCATGGTTTTGGCTACAGCGTTTTTGCCCATCGTGAGAGTGGTATAGACAGCGAGTTGACGGTCCTGGTTGCTGAAGAAGATCCGGTTAAACTGGTGCTCCTGACGCTCAGTAACTCTTCGGGACGGACACGTCAACTTTCCGTCACAGGCTATGTAGAGTGGACGCTCGGAGAAACACGAACGCGCTCAGCCCCTCACATTGTGACACATGTGGCCAGAACGCCCGGCGGCTGCGGGATACTTGCGAATAACTTTTATGGTGATAATGGTGGCGGCCGAACTGCATTTTTTGCCGTCAGCGGTAATGACTGTTCTCTGACAGGGGACCGCCGGGAGTTTATTGGCCGTAATGGTTCCCTTCACGCCCCTTCGGCTATGAAACTGCAAAAGCTTTCTGGTAAGACGGGGGCCGGTCTGGATCCCTGCGGAGCGGTGCAATCGGCGGTTACATTAATTGACGGGGACCAGAGGACGTTTATTTTTATCCTCGGTGCAGAGGAGAATGATGTTTGTGCTCAGGAGACGCTGGCCCGCTACATGAACGAGGATACGGTCCGCCAGGAGCTGAACCGGATTCATAATCACTGGCACAATGTTCTCGATAAAATCGTAGTTAACACCCCCGACACGTCCGTAAATTTACTGGTTAATGGCTGGCTGTTGTATCAGACGGTCGCCTGCCGTCTTATGGCCCGGAGTGGCTACTATCAGTCTGGCGGTGCATTTGGTTTTCGCGATCAGCTGCAGGATACGCTGGCTCTGAGCCACGCTGCTCCGGACCGGATGCGTGAACAGATAATACTCTGTGCATCACGGCAGTTTATCGAGGGGGATGTGCAGCACTGGTGGCACCCGCCTCACGGCAACGGTGTGCGTACCCGCTGTTCCGATGACTATCTTTGGCTGCCGCTTGCTGTTTGCCACTATGTTGAAACGACGGGGGATATGGATGCACTGGAAATACGCATTCCTTATCTGGAGGGACGCTCGCTTCAGCCTGGTGAAGAGTCTGTCTATGACACGCCGGTCATCAGCGGCACCGAAGAGACACTCTGGTTACACTGCGTCAAAGCTATTCACTATGGACTTCGCTTCGGGGAGCATGGCCTGCCGCTGATGGGGGCTGGTGACTGGAATGACGGGATGAACCGGGTGGGTATCGAAGGCAAAGGTGAAAGCGTCTGGCTGGGCTTCTTCCTGTACGACATTTTGCAGCGGTTTGCAGCGCTGGCGGAGCGCAGGCTGGATGAAAGCGTCGCCGCGATGTGCCGTTCACAGGCTCTGCGCCTGCAAAGTAATCTCGAAGCCCACGCCTGGGATGGGGAATGGTACCGGCGCGGGTATTTTGACGATGGTACTCCCCTGGGATCGAAAACCTCACAGGACTGCCGGATTGATGCGATTGCGCAGAGCTGGTCTGTATTGTCCGGCGCCGCGAGCCCGGGACGGTGCGCAAAGGCCATGCAGGCGCTGGATAAGCACCTTGTGGATAACGAAGGAGGGCTGATCAAACTGTTAACGCCTCCTTTCGACGGACACGGTCCAAATCCGGGCTACATACAGGGGTACCTGCCCGGCGTGCGGGAAAACGGAGGGCAGTATACGCATGGCGCCATCTGGGCAGTGATGGCCTTTGCCCGAATGGGGAATGCCGGACGAGCCTGGCAACTCTGGTCAATGCTCAACCCTATAAATCATACCCTGAATGCGGACTCTGTCGGGATTTATAAAGCTGAGCCTTATGTCATGAGTGCTGATGTCTACAGCGTCGCTCCCCATACCGGACGTGCAGGGTGGAGCTGGTATACCGGTTCCGCAGGCTGGGCCTGGCGTTTACTTACCGAGGAATTACTGGGGATAAAACGTTCCGGCACTGACTTTAGTGTTCATGCCAGGTTACCGGATGAGTGGTCGTCTTTTTCTATGGCATATCAATATGGTGAAAGCCATTATCAGATTAGTGTTTCACGCGGCGATGCAGAATATTGCGTGACGCTGGATGGTGTTCTCCTCCCTGATGACAGAATACCGCTGAAGGATGATGGACAAAACCATACGGTTGAGATCATTCAGAACTGACACTGATCCCGGAGGTGCATTAACGTCTGCCGTTAATGCGCTGATTATCCCTGAGAACATCAATCGCAGTCTGCATGGCGATTTTGTCATCCCGCCTTTTTTGTTTGTCCTGCATGACCTGAAGGTATTCCAGCAAGGTGCGGGTATTAATCGGTCGGCCCTGTTTACCCACAGCCAGCACGGCTTCGCCAAGAATAATTTTCACAGGCGGTAGTTGTGCCGGATACCAGTCAAGGGTGTCTTCTGATTTCATCTTAAATTTCTCACGGAAGGGTAGTGTATCATAAATAAGACGTTCAATTTTCAATATCTGATATCCTGATTCAGACACAACTTAACATAACTTATGCCAGTTATTTTTATATTAAAGCGTATAATAATTACTGTATTCCTCAGAGAATTATTTATGTCTTATACAAATGGGCTCAGGTATTTTAAAGAAAGACCGGTTCATGTTGCCTGCCCGGTATGTGCACACAGAGCCGATCAGAAAGCAGGTAAACTAAGAAAAGATGCGGTTCTTGAGTGCCCTGCCTGCGGACTGTTGTTCAGACATTCAGAATGCCGGTGTATCGGCGGCTGATCAGCTTCTGCCACTTAACGTCAGTGATGTCGGAAAATGACAACATTCCTCCTGTACTGCTGTTGTAGAGGGTATGATAATGAAATCTAAAAAATCTGTTTTTATTGAAGGGCATATCATGTCGAACAGCTGTCACGGACAGCCTGGCCAACCTTTCTGTATTCACCGGGTCAGGTTTAGTAATGGTAAATATGCGATTATTCGGGTGGCATCAGGGATATGTTTCAAACCAGGCGAAATTATTCAACGAAACGATTGTGAGTGGTTTTATAAACTTACCAAAATTCGGCTTCTTTCTTTTGAGTACCTTGATGATGATGAATCAGGAAGACAATTCCTTGAGTATCAATGATAAAACCATGGATTTATAACAGAATAAATTTGCTGGCTTACAATTCACCCTTGGCTCTTTAAATTATTCACCAGTCATTGAAAAATATTTTTTCCTGAATTTAGATGAATTTAAATTATCTAAAACAAAATGTATCGCTAAAGACGAATTGCCTCATTGTTTTCCTTTTGCGTTATAACCTTCATTAGCATTAAGGAAATTTATGGCACAGACTTTTACTCATAATTTACTTCATCCTCGCCACTGGCTTACCTGGTCTGGTTTGGGTCTGCTGTGGCTTCTCGTTCAACTTCCTTACCCGGTTTTACATACTCTGGGCTCTGGCCTTGGAACAATATCCAGACCCTTTCTGAAACGCCGGGAAGGGATTGCGATTAGAAATATCGAACTGTGCTTTCCCGAGATGACACCGTTTGCCCGGAGCCAGATGGTCAATAAAAACTTTGCTTCTCTCGGGCTGGGACTGATGGAAACAGGAATGGCCTGGTTCTGGAGCGATGCGAGAGTCAAAAAATGGTTTGATGTCGAAGGGCTTGAAAACCTGACCGGTGCGACAAGAGGAGTAATGGTTGTCGGGATTCATTTTATGTCCCTTGAGTTGTGTGGAAGAGTAATGGGGTTATGCCATCCTATGATGGCAACGTATCGCCCACACAATGATCCATTAATGGAATGGGTACAGACAAAAGGGCGTATGCGTTCAAATAAGGCTATGATTAATCGACGTAATTTATCAGGTTTTGTTCATGCGCTAAAAGCAGGTGAAGCCGTTTGGTTTGCACCAGACCAGGATTATGGGTCTAAAGGAAGCGTTTTTGCACCTTTTTTCTCGGTAAAAAAAGCAGCCACGACGAACGGAACGTATGCTCTGTCAAAACTCGCTGGTGCACACTTGATCACACTTAGCATGATTCGACGTAGCGATAAAAAAGGTTATCACATGTATATCAGCAATCCGTTGTCAGGCTATCCAGGGGAAGACAAGGTCGCCGCAGCGGCTTATATGAACAAGATCATCGAGCGTGAAATTCTCCGTGCTCCTGAGCAATACCTGTGGATGCATCGCAGGTTCAAAACGCGTCCTGAAGGCGAAGTCTCTTTATACAAATGAACAACTCTACTTGTCATGAGCCAGAATCTATCTTTCTTGCCACTGCGTATTTGTAAAAATGCGATAAGGAATTTTCGATCGGATTCATGTTAACGATGGCTTGACTGACAGCCAAAGTTAATCAATTGAACCGGTTTGGATTTGAAGGTCCGTTTTTCGCTCACAGCAGACCTTCAGCTCAGTTAGCTTGAACGCTCCGTGCCAAAGTCGACCTTTCTATAGTAATCTGTCACAAAACATTGGGCGCAGTTCAATGGATATGTGCTTACTGGGTCTGGCTGTTCTTTTCTAACCGAAGGGCTGAAAAGCAAGAGGAACTCGGAGAAGCAAGCGCAGCGGCTTCGTAGAGTTAGCCCTTGCTTCTCTTATAATTGGCATTATTCATTCAAGAACAAGAGGATCTTCGCTTGTACAAGCGAAGCTATAATAAAAACAATCAATTAATTATTTTAAAAGTATTAAACAAGAACCTATTGACATTCATAAAATACAAGTTATTTATAATGTATGCCATAAATAAAAAGTTTTATGTCATATGTATCCTGCACTATGTGCAGTTAATGTACTACTTGTCCCATATATGGGGATATTGGAAAGGTTACTTTGTTTTGAAGTAGCCTTTCGTCCTTCAATATTAACGATTACTTATTGCTATTACCAAGTCCAGTCGAATCGAAGAACATCTTTTATCTGAAACGACTCCTAATACCCGGTTAAAGCCACAATATCTCTCGCATACGTAGACCAAAGAAAAATTATGATATTAACTATGTGATTTTTTTAGTGTTAAGTTGAATAATTAAATACTGGAGAGTTTTCTGTGCACTACCAATTGCTGGTTCATCTGTTCTGCCGCTGATGTTTCTGACTAATCTCCTGGTGACACAGAACTGTCCCTCTCTACCAGCCTTTATTCGACTCAATGTCCGGCTGCTGATACGCAGTTATCCCTTCGTATCAATGACTGACACTTAAACGTAATGCTTTAGTTGCTGGCGTATCTGACAGCTTCTTCGGCGTGAAGGTCGTTGTGTAAGTATACTTCTTGGTTTATTTAGGCTATATAAAACCATGACTATGACTTGCTGTTTTCAATAAGAGTCTTATCGTCCAAAGAATTTATTCTAGAAATTCTTTTTAACTCATTAAGATAATCAACCTCGTTTTCTAAGAACCAATGAAGAACTTTAGAGTTGCCAAGTAATTTATTAATATATGACTGGATTATAACGAATTTCAACATATCTGAACCATACTCGGTTTGAAGCTTTTTCGTTTCTTCCGAAGTTGTTGCCATTTCTTGTTCCAGACGAAGTATGGTTTTTTTTATGTCCTTTTTATAGGGAGTGTTTTTCCCTTTATTTACTATCATCGATGCCGGTGTTGCATCCAAGATGCTCATTGCAAATTTTTTACTATAATTATCAAAATTAATCATTGTACCGACTGCTTCAATTTGGCGAATTGGCTTCATTTTCCTCAAAACGTCAAATGTAGCCTTAGGTATAGGTTTATCAGAAAGTTTCGCAATTACACTTGGATCTATGCCGTTCATCACATTAGCTTTATCTTTTATGGCATCAACAGATATGCCCAAAGCAGCACTAAGTTTTTCAATTGATACTTTTGCCAGAGACTTAATTATCATTCTATGTTCTTCTACTACATTTATATGATTCACTTGTTTGTTAGGAGTGAAAGCATCATCTATGCTCGAAAGTATACATGGAGCTTTTTCTATACCTAAGTCTTTTAAAGCCTCAACCCTCAAATGGCCATCAAGTATCTTAGTGACATCTTTATCTTTGTCATAGAACACTATTATTGGTTCAATAATACCTAAGCTTTCGATAGAGGTAACTATTTGATAATATTTATGGCTTCGCTTTACGTTTTCTAATAATTCCTTAGATGGAATTAACTTATTAGTTTCCAGGTAAATAAAATTATCGCCAAAACGTATCTGAATCATTTTGATACCTCTTTGTTTACTGGGTTTAATATCTGAGATGGTAGTTCTGAAAGATTCTCTTGTTCAAGTATATGTTGAAAGCTTTTATTCATCATTATGATGTTAAAAATCTCATTTACTATTAGTAGATTGGTTTTTATGAATTTTGAGTTTTTATAAACAGATTTATGTTCAGCGATACTATTTTCATAAAGCTCAATCAACTCCTCTGCAGTCATCCTTTTTGATGGTTTGTGATAATAAAATCCGGCTGCTTTTGCACCTTTATTCCCAACTGTTCTTTGATTTAGAATGTGTTTTATCTTTATAATGTCCCGACTTTTTATTAATTTTTTATCATATGCTTCGGTAAGAATATCTTGTGCTTCCTCAGTTTCACATCTTGCAAATTGCACTGCGAGATATAGAGGCAAATTACCCCGTTCGACTGCTGAGAGAAGTTTATGCTCTCCCTTATCAAGTAGCATATTAATACTGCTCACCCAGTTCGATGAATATCCAGTAATCTCACTTATTTCGGAGTCTAAAAGTCCTCTGATTTTCATGTCTTTAATCACCTGTAATAACTCATTAGAACGTGGTCTTCTCCTTGCAATGTTTTCAACTAAACTCATAACGTAAGCATCTTCTTCTGATACATCTCTTACAATTGCTGGAATAATAGTTTCACCTAATGCAACGAGAGCCTCTATTCTCCCTTGACCACAAATTAAAGCATATTTGAAATCGTCTTCATCAATAGCTCTTACGCTTATAGGTTTGCTTAATCCTCTTTTTTTTATGCTTTCCTTTATTTCTTCATGCACTACTTTATTTCTTGTTCGTGGGTTAAGAAATTTTATTTTTGCAATCTCAATTTGAATTATTGGGAATTCATTTTTTTCAGGCAGCATATAGTTCCCTCACTTTCATGCGAGTAATAATTTGTAGAAGTTTATCAAGATTATCAAATCTATAGAGATCTAATCGAATGTTGTTTGTTTCCGTCATGCACATTTTACTATATTCGTTTTCAATCTTTGGTATGATATAAAAATCAAGAGGTGAAATATTTTGTGAATTCATTCGTATAACAATTGTTATGTCTGCTTTCTGTGAGTTATCAAACCGGACTTTCCATCTAAGTTTACCTGATTTCATATGTATGCATTTAGTAACAAGGACGGAAATTAAAAACTCATCATTGATGTAAAGCATTGGGGCATATTTATACTCGTCTATATGACAGTTACTTTTTAAAATTTCACCTTTAAAATCCTCAATTATCTCTGAGTAAAATGATCTTAGTGCTTCATTTATTTTGAGATAGCTGTAATCATGTTCTGGCTTATAACCAATCAAAGTATATGCTCTTAAAAGACCACCAAATCGCGTTCTATAAACAGAAGATGAAGGGCCTGTATCATCTTCATCAATGATAAAGCCTGATAGTTTTCCATTAGATTCTAATTTTTGTTTTAGTTTTTCTAATAGATCTTCATTAGTCAAATGAATGGATCGGAGCTGAATTATTTCTTGAGCTTTATTATATTTTTTCTTTGAAATAATAGGTTTATATGCCTTGTCACATCTAACCCATTCATGTTTGGGGTTTTTTACAAGCCTACTTTTTAGTTTGGATGAGGTTTTGTTATATATGTTGTTTCCAATATATTTTTCATTTGTCAAAATTTGATGTATTTTTGCACGAGTCCATAATGTTCCATTTTCTGCAGGAATGTTCTGTTCATTTAATCTCTCAGCAATAATAAATTCTGGAACGTTATTATCTATAAAGAGATCATAGATTCTATTTACAATTTTTATTTCATTTTTTGGTCCCGGAATTAATATTACCCTATCTGTTTGAATGCTCTTTCTTTTGCGGAAACTCAATATTTCTTTAGCTATGCCATTTTCGTCTACTAAAAGACGTCTCAGTCCATAACCAGCCATACCGCCTTGATGATAACCAAGCTTTATTAAATTTACTTGCCCTATAAATACCTTTTCAGATAAATTTCTGCTGTGATATGCAGCACTAGATCTTTTTATATTGAGTATAACAGAGGACTCTAAAGGGAAATCTTTAGTGGGTATAGGTTCGGAACAATATATAAGATCTACACCATTTCTCTCAAATAGAAAGGAATAATATGCAGCTTCATCACTATTTTGAAAACGACCAAAACGGCTCACATCATAAAATAATACAGCCTGTATATCTATTTTCTTTTGTTCTACATCGTTAAGTAACTGCTGCAAAGAATGCCTGCCTACGATACTGACTCCGCTCTTACCTGCATCATCGTAGGTATAAGCGATTTCCATATTGTTCTTTTCAGCATAATCTTTGATATATTCGGACTGATTATGTAAAGAATATTGCTGATGGTCGGTAGACATCCTCAAGTACTGTGCGACCCTAACTCTATGATTTTTGTCATTTTCGCTAGCCATGCACGAAACCTCATGGATGATTCAATACAATGTAGAGGATAAAATTGATCAAATTTTAACCGAATTCAACTGTTTTATCATTGATTAGAGCGAATTTGGTAGATCTTCGAGGTGTATGATAATCGAGAAGAGATGTGAATTATTTAGCTGATATGACCGACAGCTTTCGTTATTTGGCCTCAAGGTACCCATTTGTAAATGGCTATGCTTAGTCCACATAGGTTAATGGTGTGATCATTAATTCTTCAAATAAATCAAGATAGTTAACCCATCATGGAAGAGTTATGCGGCAATAACTTTGTATTTTTGAGACGAAACATAGTCACTCCACCATTGCATGAGAACCACACGTTCTGTGAGATACTCTGCACGATTGTAGGCTGCAATTATTTCATCTTTTTTCGAGTGGGCAAGGGCGGCTTCTAAGACATCAGTTCTAAACTTGCCACACTCCTCAGCAGCCGTTCTGGCGATTGATCGCATACCATGAGCTACAAGCTCACCTCCGAAGCCCATACGGATTATAGCCGCATTAGCTGTTTGTTCATGCATGTGATTGAGTGGAGCTTTGATACTGGGAAAAACCCACTCTCTATGCCCGCTGATGGCTTTCATTGAATCCAAGACTCGCAAAGCTTCTTTGCTCAGTGGAACTTTGTGAGGTTTCTTCATTTTCATAAACTCCGCCGGGATGTTCCACATGCCGGTTTCTATATCAATATCTGACCATCTTGTGCGAACAGCTTCACCAGGGCGAACCCATGTGAGAAGTTGCCACTCAATCAGTAGCCTTGTTTCTAAACGGACAGAAGCATTGTTTAGAGCAACCAGGAAGCGGGGGAGTTCGGAAGGGGGTAATGCTGGCATATTCTGTTTTTTTGGCTTGCTGAACCGTTGCCCCAGGTTGTCAGCCGGATTGAATTCTATGAGTTCTTCTGTTGCTGCATAGCGGAAAATTTCATTCAGGCGGGATATGATGCGGCGAAGTGTTTCAAGGACACCTCGTTTTTCTATGGGTTCTAAATGCTGTTTAAGCATTTTAGGGCGAATCTCCTTAATGGGGGTATCACCCAACGTTGGAAAGATATTTCTCTCTAGGCTTCGCCAGATGTCGTTAGCATGATCTTGGGAGATGCCTGACGTTTTGACTTTCTCATCAAGCCACTTCCTGGCTACTGCTTGAAATGTATGTTCCGTGGCATCCTTAAGGGCATTGGCTTTGTGGGTGTTATGAACTTGTGGGTCTATACCATTTGCAAGCAACGACAAGTACTCATCACGTAAAGCTCGTGCCTTCGCAAGTGTAAGGTGAGGATAGGTTCCTAAGCTCACCTTAGTTCGCTTTTTGGTCACAGGCACTGCATATCTGAAATACCAATTTTTCTTTCCTCCCTTCGCCAAGGGGGCGATTCGCAGGAGCAAACCATCGCCGTCAAAAAGGTTAACCTCTTTCTCGGCAGGTTTGGTGCTTTTGATTTCAGTGTCAGTGAGCTTCTTAGCGATTTTTGCCATGTTTGGGACCCTCATGTTTTGGACCCTTCGTGTTGGGTCCCAAAAAGGGTGCCATAACGAGTAGATTCTAGCAATTCTCGGTAGACTATTATAGACGTAAAAAAGCCCGCAAGGCTGGTTCCATGCGGGCTTGATAGACTTCACTGAACTTCAATATATCAAAAATTGGTGGAGCTGGCGGGAGTTGAACCCGCGTCCGAAATTTCTACATCCTCGGTACTACATGCTTAGTCAGTCTTTACATTCGCACGCCAGCTGCGGACAGACACGCCACTAACGAACTAGCCTGATTAGTTTTAGCACTTCAGCCCCAGGCAGGACTTCCATGCGATCTCTTTTGGGTTTGACCTCTCTTGATCCCCGTCTTAAGAGCGGAAGCTAGGGAGAGAGGGCTCTTAGCAGGTTATTAAGCTGCTAAAGCGTAGTTTTCGTCGTTTGCGACTATTTTTTTGCGGCTTTTTACGAGGCAAACCGCCCCTCGGCATGCACCTTGGGTTTCGCAAATCCCGTCGAATCCAGAATCAGCCCCAATAGTGTTACAGCAAGTATACCAGAATTCGCAGCCCGGATACCAGTCCGGAACGCTAACTTATTGAATCGCTCAATAAGTGCCCGGATATTAACGGCCTGCGTGCTTCATGATACGTGCTTTATCAACCTGCCATTCGCGATCTTTGGCGTCGTTACGTTTGTCGTGCTGCTTCTTACCTTTCGCCACGCCAATTTTCACTTTGCACCAGGCGTTCTTCCAGTACAGCGACAGGGCGAGGACGGTATAACCTTCTCGGTTGATGCGTCCGAAAAGGGAATCCAGCTCGCGCTTGTTCAGCAGCAGTTTACGAGTGCGGGTGGGATCGCAGACGTAGTGGGACGAGGCGACCGTCAGCGGCTGAAAGTTCGCGCCAAACAAAAAGGCTTCGCCGTCTTTGAAGATTACGTAGCTGTCGCCGATGTTGGCTTTACCCGCACGCAGCGATTTAACTTCCCAGCCCTGTAAAGCAAGGCCAGCTTCGAATTCTTCTTCAATGAAATACTCGTGGCGGGCACGCTTGTTGAGCGCAATGGTTGCCGAGCCAGGTTTATGTGCTTTTTTCTTCGTCATAAGTGTCGTGAAGCCGTAGGTAATCTGATGTCAAAAAGTCACCTCATTGCGTCCTGTGAGGTCTAACGCGCTATATTAGCACGAGATGAGGCTCAGCGTTTTTTTAACAGGTGATAAATGCTATTATTTGTCGGTTGTTTGATCAGGAAAAATGCTATGCCTCAGATTAGTCGTACTGCGCTTGTCCCCTACAGTGTGGAACAAATGTACCAGTTAGTGAACGACGTTCAGTCATATCCGGAGTTTATTCCGGGGTGTACCGGGAGCCGCGTGCTGGACTCAGGCCCGACGCAAATGACGGCAGCGGTGGATGTTTCCAAAGCCGGGATCAGCAAGACGTTCACCACCCGTAACACCCTGACCGATAACCAGAGCATTCTGATGCATCTGGTGGATGGCCCGTTCAAGAAATTGATGGGCGGATGGAAGTTCGTCCCGCTCAGCGCCGATGCCTGCCGGATCGAGTTTCATCTCGACTTTGAATTTACCAACGCCCTGATTGAGCTGGCGTTTGGTCGCGTGTTTAAAGAGCTGGCGGCAAATATGGTCCAGGCCTTTACGGTGCGCGCCAAAGAGGTCTACAGTGCCGGCTAACATCGTGGTGGAAGTGGCCTACGCGCTGCCGGAAAAGCAGTATCTGCAGCGCGTGACCCTGGAAGAGGGCGCCACCGTTGAAGAGGCGATCCGCGCCTCCGGCCTGCTGACGCTGCGCAGCGATATCGATCTGGCGAAAAACAAAGTCGGGATTTACAGCCGTCCGGTCAAACTGGCCGATAGCGTGAGGGACGGCGACCGGGTGGAGATCTATCGCCCGCTGATTGCCGATCCGAAAGAGCTGCGTCGCCAGCGTGCGGAGAAATCCGCGAAATAACCCGCGATAAAACAAAAAAGGTGCTCAATGAGCACCTTTTTGCATTTCTGAAACCTTACTCTTTGGTGAGCGCCGGTTTGTTGTCGATGTTGGTCAGTACGCCGCTGCTGCTGAAGGTCAGCGTCAGGGTCTGCTGAGACACATCTTCATGGCCTGGCTTCTGGCGGAACACGTAGAACCAGGTATTGGTGCCAAATGGATCGGACATCATCGGGGTACCCAGGGCATAGGCAACCTGCTGCTGCGTCATACCGACACGAATTTTAGACACATCGTTAGGAGCGAGATAGTTCCCCTGGTTGATGTCAGGGCGGTAAACCACTTTTTCCAGAGTGGAGCAGCCTGCGGTCATCATCAGAAGAACCGCTGCGGCAGCGGTCAGCGTTTTACAGCGCATAGTGATTTGATTCCTTTTCCGGCCCGGGCAATACGCGACGGCTCATATGTAATATGCCGATGATAATAGACCTTTCACCACATTAAAACCTCTGGCGTCCGGTCTGTCGGCGTTTTTATTGTTCTGTATGACCCTGAGATACCGAAAAAGTTTACGCGGCCAGCAGTTCTTTCGCGTTCGCCAGCGTGTTGCGGGTGACTTCGCTGCCACCCAGCAGTCGAGCCAGCTCCTGCAGACGGGCGCGTTTGTCCAGTGGCTGCATGTGCGTTTCGGTCATCTCGCCGTCGGTTTCTTTGCTAACAAAGAAGTGATGGTGGCCGCAACCGGCAACCTGCGGCAGGTGGGTCACACACATAACCTGGGTGGACTCGCCAAGCTGACGCAGCAGTTTACCGACTACCGCCGCGGTCGGTCCGCTGATACCGACATCGACTTCATCGAAGATCAGCGCCGGAGTTTCCATTTTCTTCGCCGTGATCACCTGAATCGCCAGGGCGATACGCGACAGCTCGCCGCCGGACGCGACCCGGGAGATAGCCTGCAGCGGCTGGCCCGGGTTGGTGGTCACGCGGAATTCAATGCGGTCTGCCCCTTCGGCCGTCAGGTGATTCTCTTCCAGCTTCACGTCGATAGTGAAAACGCCGTGCGGCATCGACAGCAGATGCATGCTCTCCGTGATGTGCTGGCTCAGCTCCTGAGCGTAACGCTGACGGACAGTGTGTAGCTGCGTGGCGGTTTGCATCGCCTGCTGATGATGCACGCTGACGGCCAGAGAGAGGGTCTCCAGCGAGTCGGCCTGATCGTCGAGCTGATGCTGCTCATCAAGCAGGGACTGATGGAAGTTGGGCAGCTCCTCTGGCGAAACGTGGTGCTTACGCGCCAGAGAAATTTGGCGCGAAATGCGCTGTTCCAGCTCAAACAGACGGTTGGGATCGAGATCAAGACGCTCGCAGTAGTGACGCAGCTCGTCACTGGCTTCAGAGATCTGAATCGCCGCCTCTTCCAGCATATCCAGCATACCGGACACTTTGCTGTCCATGCCCGCCAGCTCGGTCACTAACTGGCGCACGGTATAGAGCTGGCTTTGCAGATTCACATCCTCGCCATCGGCCATCAGGTTCAGCGCCTGCTGGCTGGTTGAGAGCAGCTGACCGCTGTTGGCGAGACGTTTGTACTCTTCGTCGATCTGCTCAAACTCGCCCGGCTGCGGGCTAAATTCGTTCAGCTCTTTCAGCTGATAGGCCAGCAGTTCGGCACGGGCTGCCCGCTCCTGGCTCTGCTGTTGATGCAGCGCCAGTTCACGGCAGCTTTGGTGCCACTGACGATAGTGCGCCGCCATCAGCTGCATAAGGTCAGACTCACCGGCATAACCGTCGAGTAAGGATTTTTGCTGATCGGGTTTAATCAATTGCTGATGGGCGTGCTGGCCGTGGATCTGGATTAACAGTTGGCCAAGTTCGCGCAACTGGGACAGCGGCACCGCGGTACCGTTGATAAAGCCACGGGAGCGGCCGTCGCTGTTGAGGACGCGACGAAGTAAGCACTCACGCCCATCTTCGAGCTGGTTCTGTTCAAGCCAGCGCAGGGCGGCGGGAGTATCTTTCAGGGAGAAACGGGCGCAGAGATCGGCGCGGCTGGCGCCAGCGCGAACCATGTCGCCGTCGGCACGACCGCCAAGGCACAGCCCGAGCGCATCAATCGCAATAGATTTACCGGCACCGGTTTCCCCGGTGATAGCTGTCATTCCGCTGTTGAAATCAATTTCGAGCTCACGAACGATGGCGAAGTTGCTGATGGTCAGTTGTGCCAGCATAAACGTTTTCCTGTATGAAAAACCATAACTGTGTTTGTGTACAGTATAAACTGGTTTTTTATACAGTAAAGTCCTGGATGCTATTTCAGAACAATTTTTTCGACCAGCCGAGCTTGGAGCTTAATGTATTGAAATAGCTGTAGTCTTTCGGGTGGATCAGATTCAAGTGATAATCGCAGCGGCGAATGAGCACATCTTCACCTTCCTGAATGGGCAGCGCGATTTGGCTGTCGCAGCTGATCTCCAGGTCGTTACGGCGGTGCGAGAAGCGCAGCCGGATGGTGCTGCTGCTGTTGATCACCAGCGGGCGTGCCGAGAGGGTATGCGGGAACATTGGCACCAGGGTGATGGCATCCAGCGACGGGGTAAGGATCGGGCCGCCCGCCGAAAGCGAGTAGGCCGTGGAGCCGGTGGGAGTAGAGATAATCAGCCCATCGGAGCGCTGCGAGAAGGCAAAGATTTCATCGATATAGACTTCGAACTCAATCATGTGCGCTACTTTTCCCGGATGCAGTACCACTTCGTTAATGGCGGTGCTGATCCGTTTCTGACAATCCTGCTGGCACACCTGGGCTTCCAGTAAAAAACGTTTTTCACTGATGTAGTGCCCTTCCAGCACGTCGGCGAGCTGCTGCTGGGCGTTATCCGGATCGAGGTCGGTTAAAAAGCCCAGGTTGCCACGGTTGATGCCAATGACTTTAATATCGTAACGGGCGAGGGTTCGCGCGGCGCCGAGCATATTGCCGTCGCCCCCGACCACCACCGCCAGGTCGGCCTGCTGACCGATTTCCGCCAGCGTGCCGGTTTTTACATTGGTAAGCTGCAATTCCTGGGCAATCTGTTGTTCAACAATCACATCGTAGTTTTTCGCGCACAGCCAGCGATACAGCATTTCATGTGTCGTCAACGCAGTAGGGTGACGTGGATGACCGACAATCCCAATACACTTGAAATGGTTGCTCATTTTCTGAAGGTCCTTGTGCGAATGAATGATGACAATGTGGCTTGTTCCCTTGAATCCCGGAAACTGATCCCCATAATAAGCGAAGTTAGCGAGTTGAATGCAGAAAAACGCGGAGAAATTCATGAGTAGTAAAGAACAGAAAACGCCTGAGGGGCAAGCCCCGGAAGAAATTATCACGGAGCAGCACGAAGAGGTTGAGGCTGCAGAGCCTGAGGCTGGTGCTGAGCAGGTGGATCCGCGCGATGAAAAAATTGCGAATCTGGAAGCTCAGGTAGTTGAAGCCCAGAATCGCGAGCGCGATGGCATCCTGCGTATCAAAGCGGAAATGGAAAACCTGCGTCGCCGTACCGAGCTGGACGTTGAAAAGGCGCATAAATTTGCGCTGGAAAAGTTCGTCAACGAACTGCTGCCGGTTATCGACAGCCTGGATCGCGCCCTGGAAGTAGCGGATAAAGCGAACCCGGACCTGGCCCCGATGGTTGAAGGGATCGAACTGACGCTGAAATCCATGCTCGACGTGGTGAAGAAGTTTGGCGTGGAAGTGGTTGCCGACACCAACGTGCCGATGGATCCTAACGTGCATCAGGCCATTGCGATGGTGGAGTCTGAAGACGTTGCTGCCGGTAACGTGCTGATGGTGATGCAGAAAGGCTATACCCTGAACGGTCGTACCATTCGCGCGGCGATGGTCTCCGTGGCGAAAGCTAAGGCGTAACTGGCCTCCCGTAGTGCCGGGTGGCGGCTTCGCCTGACCCGGCCTACAACATTTACTCTGCCACGCTCTCCCTGAGCGGTTTAACCGGCAACACTCTCACCTGCTTAATCATATTGTCCTGCACGTCCAGGATATCAATATCGTACTGGCCAATACGCACCCGCGTACCTGCCGCCGGGATCTCCTCCAGCGCTTCCAGAATCATGCCGTTAATGGTGCGGGCTTCCTCTTCCGGCATCTGCCAGTTAAAGGCTTTATTCAGTTCACGGACGTTCGCGCTACCGTCAATCAGCACCGAGCCGTCGTTCTGCGGCGTGACCTCTTCGGCAAGGGAAGGGGACATGGAGGTGGTAAAGTCGCCTACAATCTCCTCCAGAATATCCTCTACCGTCACCAGACCCTGGATATCGCCATACTCATCGACCACCAGACCCACTTTCTTTTTGTTGCGCTGAAATTTAATCAGCTGGGTGCTGAGCGGGGTGCCTTCCGGGATGTAGTAAATCTCATCCGCCGCACGCAGCAGTACCTCTTTGGTGAACTCTTTTTTCTCGGTCATCAGACGATAGGCTTCGCGCACGCGCAGCATGCTGATGGTGTCATCCAGCGAATCCCGGTACAGCACAATGCGGCCATGCGGGGAGTGGGTCAGCTGGCGGACAATCGCCTTCCAGTCATCGTTAATGTCGATACCGACGATCTCATTGCGCGGCACCATGATGTCGTCGACGCTGACCTTTTCCAGATCCAGCACTGACAGCAGCATATCCTGGTTGCGGCGGGAGATTTGCGAGCGCGATTCATGCACGATGGTGCGCAGTTCATCTTTGCTCAGCGCGCTGCTAATCACCACATCCGCTTTAATGCCCACCATGCGCATCAGCACTCGCGTCACGCCGTTTAACAGCCAGACCAGCGGCATCATCAGGATGAGTAATGGCGCCAGCAGGAAACTGCTGGGATAGGCGACCTTCTCGGGGTAGAGCGCGGCGACGGTTTTCGGTAGCACTTCGGCAAAAACCAGTACCACAAAGGTCAGCACCCCGGTGGCGATGGCGACCCCGGCGTTGCCGTACAGACGCATGCCGACAATGGTGCCCAGTGCAGAGGCGAGAATGTTGACCAGGTTATTGCCGATAAGCACCAGGCTTATCAGGCGATCCGGTTTGCGCAGCAGTTTTTCCACGCGACGGGCGGCCCGGTTACCCTGTTTGGCGCGATGACGTAACCGGTAGCGGTTCAGCGTCATCATGCCGGTTTCTGAGCCGGAGAAATAGGCGGAGATAACCACCATGACGATCAGGGTGATGATCAGCGTGGTGGTGGAGATGTGTTCCAGGGGGAACTCCTTGGTTGCTTAGCCGGCGATCTGCTGGATGATGCGGCTACCAAAATAAGCCATTGTCAGGAGGCCTGCTCCCGCAACGTTGAACCAGACCACGCGGCGACCGCGCCAGCCTTCATGATAATGGCCCCATAACAGGACAATATAGACAAACCACGCGATGATGGAGAGCACGGCCTTGTCAATATTCTCCATGCTGAAGAGATTGTGCATATAAAACAGGCCGGTACTCAGCGTGAGCGTCAGCAAGACTACCCCGACCTGGGTGATGTGAAACATCTTGCGTTCGATGGTCATCAGCGGCGGCATTTCGTTACTGAAGGCCAGCTTTTTGTTTTTGAGTTGATAGTCAATCCAGGCCAGCTGGAGCGCGTACAGAGCGGCAATGATCAGCGTCGCATACGAGAACAGCGACAGGCCAATATGCACCATCATCCCCGGGGTGGTTTCAAGGTGGGTGATGAACTCGTTTGGCACGAAGGTGGCAAAGGCGAGGTTGATCAGCGCAAAGGCATAGACAATCGGCAGCAGCAGCCAGCCGCGGTTTTTCGAGGCCACGATGGTCATCACCGTACAGATCATCAGGCTGACCAGTGAACCGACGTTAAGCAGGCTCAGGTTTTGCCCGCTGCCGTCTCCCGGCAGAATGCGCGCTTCGAGCGCAAAGGCATGACTTATCAACGCGATGACAGCCGACAAAATAGCCATTCGCCGCCAGCCGCTGTTTTTTTGTAGCAGGCCAGGGATGATCAGCGCGAGGCTGACAGAGTACGCCACAAGGGCGATCAGTGCGAAAACAGGCATAGAGGTGTCGACAGTTATCCTGATGAGAAAGAGAGGCAGTATAACGTTACGTGACGCGTGCTCCAACCGTTGCATAACAACAAAGGCGGCATCATGTTATACTGCGGCAAAATTCTGTGTACGTGTCGCGTCAGCGACCTAACGTTTCTACCCCAGGCGAGAGACAATGTTTGATAATTTAACCGATCGTTTGTCGCGCACGCTGCGCAACATCAGCGGCCGTGGACGCCTTACCGAAGACAACATCAAAGAGACGCTGCGCGAAGTGCGCATGGCACTGCTTGAAGCAGACGTCGCGTTGCCGGTCGTGCGTGATTTCATCAACCGCGTAAAAGAGAAAGCGGTTGGTCATGAAGTGAACAAGAGCCTGACCCCGGGTCAGGAGTTCGTCAAAATCGTCCGTAACGAACTGGTTTCGGCGATGGGCGAAGAGAACCAGAGCCTGAACCTCGCGGCGCAACCGCCAGCGGTAGTGCTGATGGCCGGTCTGCAGGGTGCGGGTAAAACAACCAGCGTCGCTAAGCTGGGTAAATTCCTGCGCGAGAAGCACAAGAAGAAAGTGCTGGTCGTCTCTGCTGACGTCTATCGCCCGGCGGCGATCAGACAGCTGGAGACCCTGGCTGAACAGGTTAGCGTCGACTTCTTCCCGTCTGACGTGTCGCAGAAGCCGATCGACATCGTTAATGCGGCGCTGAAAGAAGCGAAGCTGAAGTTCTTCGACGTGCTGCTGGTGGATACCGCTGGTCGTCTGCACGTTGACGAAGCGATGATGGACGAAATCAAACAGGTACATGCCGCGATCAATCCGGTTGAAACCCTGTTTGTGGTCGATGCCATGACCGGTCAGGATGCTGCGAATACGGCGAAAGCGTTTAACGAAGCGCTGCCGTTAACCGGTGTGGTTCTGACCAAAGTGGACGGCGACGCCCGCGGCGGTGCGGCGCTCTCTATTCGTCATATCACCGGTAAGCCGATCAAATTCCTCGGCGTTGGCGAGAAGACCGACGCGCTGGAGCCATTCCACCCGGATCGTATTGCCTCCCGTATCCTCGGCATGGGCGACGTGCTGTCGCTGATCGAAGATATCGAGAGCAAAGTTGACCGCGCGCAGGCCGAGAAGCTGGCGACCAAGCTGAAAAAAGGCGACGGCTTCGATCTGACCGACTTCCTGGAGCAGCTGCGCCAGATGAAGAACATGGGCGGTATGGCGAGCCTGATGGGCAAGCTGCCGGGCATGGGCCAGATCCCGGACAACGTAAAATCGCAGATGGACGACAAGGTTCTGGTGCGGATGGAGGCGATTATCAACTCCATGACGCTGAAAGAGCGTGCCAAGCCAGAAATCATTAAAGGTTCCCGTAAACGCCGTATCGCGGCGGGCTGCGGGATGCAGGTCCAGGACGTTAACCGTCTTCTGAAGCAGTTCGACGACATGCAGCGCATGATGAAGAAGATGAAGAAGGGCGGTATGGCCAAAATGATGCGTGGGATGAAAGGGATGATGCCACCAGGATTCCCTGGGCGTTAATCGGCCTTTTACGGCGGATCCGCAACTGTTGATTGCATTTTCCCCAGAAATCAGTAAAATTTTCGGGCTTTTAATATGACACCGGGCTCCTTCCCTCCGATGGAGCCCGGTGTTTTATTCACACAAGAGGATGTTATGGTAACTATTCGTTTAGCACGTCACGGCGCGAAAAAGCGTCCGTTCTACCAGGTTGTTGTTACTGACAGCCGTAATGCACGCAACGGTCGCTTCATCGAGCGCGTTGGTTTCTTCAACCCACTGGCCTCTGGCGCAGAAGAAGAAACCCGTCTGGATCTGGATCGTATCGCTCACTGGGTTGGCCTGGGCGCTACTGTATCCGATCGCGTTGCTACGCTGATCAAAGCAGCAAACAAAGCAGCTTAATCTGTCACGGTGGTCATGATGAGCAAAAAAGCACCTGTTGAACCGATTGTATTGGGCAAAATGGGTTCTTGCTACGGTATCCGTGGCTGGCTCAGAGTGTTTTCCTCCACCGAAGACGCTGAAAGCATTTTTGACTATCAGCCCTGGTTTATCCAGAAGGCGGGTCAGTGGCAAGAGGTCGAGCTGGAAAGCTGGCGTCACCACAATCAGGACATCGTCATCAAGCTGAAAGGCGTTGACGATCGCGATGCCGCGAATGCATTGACTAATTGTGAAATTGTCGTGGATTCGTCGCAGCTGCCTCAGCTGGAAGATGGCTACTACTGGAAAGACCTTATTGGTTGCCAGGTAGTGACCACTGAAGGTTACGGTCTGGGGAAAGTCATCGATATGATGGAAACCGGATCCAATGACGTTCTCGTCATTAAGGCAAACCTGAAAGATGCGTTCGGTATCAAGGAGCGGCTGGTTCCGTTCCTCGATGGGCAGGTTATCAAGAAAGTCGATCTCGCTACTCAAACCATTGAAGTAGATTGGGATCCTGGTTTTTAAATTCTCCTGAAAACGGTAAAAGACGGCGCTATGTGGATTGGCATAATTAGCCTGTTTCCTGAAATGTTCCGCGCGATTACTGATTACGGGGTAACTGGCCGGGCAGTAAAAAATGGCCTGCTGAGCATCGAAAGCTGGAGTCCACGTGACTTCACCCATGACCGGCACCGTACCGTGGACGAACGTCCTTACGGCGGCGGACCGGGGATGCTCATGATGGTTCAACCCTTACGGGATGCCATCGCAGCAGCAAAAGCCGCGGCAGGTGAAGGCGCAAAGGTGATTTATCTGTCACCTCAGGGACGCAAGCTTGATCAAGCGGGCGTCAGCGAACTGGCAACGAATCAGAAACTGATTCTGGTGTGCGGTCGCTACGAAGGGATAGATGAGCGCGTAATTCAGACCGAGATTGACGAAGAATGGTCTATCGGCGATTACGTTCTCAGCGGTGGTGAGTTACCGGCAATGACGCTGATTGACTCCGTTTCCCGGTTCATTCCGGGGGTACTGGGCCATGAAGCATCAGCAACAGAAGACTCTTTTGCTGACGGATTGCTGGACTGTCCACACTATACCCGTCCTGAAGTGTTAGAAGGGATGGAAGTACCGCCGGTATTACTGTCGGGAAACCATGCCGAGATTCGTCGCTGGCGCCTGAAGCAGTCGCTGGGCCGTACCTGGCTTAGAAGACCTGAACTTCTGGAAAACCTGGCTCTGACTGAAGAGCAAGCAAAGTTGCTGGCCGAGTTCAAAAAAGAACACGCGCACCAGCAACAGAAACATGATGGGATGGCCTGAGGCCCCCGAATATCAGTTTACCCAGGATAAGAGATTAAATTATGAGCAACATTATTAAGCAAATTGAACAAGAGCAGATGAAGCAGGACGTACCTTCCTTCCGTCCGGGTGATACCGTGGAAGTGAAAGTATGGGTTGTTGAAGGTTCCAAAAAACGTCTGCAGGCATTCGAGGGCGTGGTTATCGCTATTCGTAACCGCGGTCTGCACTCTGCATTCACTGTTCGTAAAATTTCCAACGGCGAAGGCGTTGAGCGTGTCTTCCAGACTCACTCTCCGGTAGTTGACAGCATTGCTGTTAAACGTCGTGGTGCTGTACGTAAAGCTAAACTGTACTACCTGCGTGAGCGTACTGGTAAGTCTGCTCGTATTAAAGAGCGTCTGAACTAAGATTCGCTTAAGCGACATCCTGTAAAAAGGGCTGGCCGAAAGGCTGGCCCTTTTTTTATCTCTGTGTGCCCTGAACGTTAACCTCGCCGTCATAAATCGTTTACAATGCCCGGGCTTTAACGGAGGGAAAGTGACGACAAAACAGCATCAGGCACAGTGGCAACGTATCGCGGCAGGTCTCGCGTTATTTGCGATCCTGATGATCGTCTTTGCGCCGCTGGTCTCTGTGTCGTTGCAAAAAGATCCCATGAGCGCGATGCCCGGCATGCACCATGACATGAGCATGATGACGGAGCACCATGCGCCGTCTGACAGTATCCCTGTCGACCATGCCGAAGCCTGCGGGTACTGCGTGCTGCTGGCCCATGTGCCGGGCGTTATTCTGGCCCTGGTGCTGCTGTTAAGCGCGGTCTTACTCCGACAACGTCTCACACCACCGCGACCTACCGTACACCACTGGCATTTCTTCCCCTGGCTCTGTCCCGATACCCGCGCGCCGCCGCGCCTGTCTGCTTAATCCGCGTAAAAAAACGTACACCCCGGTGTATCGATAACTTTTTGCCTTAAAAAGGGAAAGCATGACTACCTGCACTCCGCGCGCAGCATGGGGCAACCTGCTGCGTCGTCTTCACTTCTATATTGGTCTGTTTGTCGGACCGTTTATCTTTATCGCCGCGCTCTCCGGAACGCTGTATGTCGCAACACCGCAGCTGGAAAATGCGCTTTATCATCACGCGCTGTTCAGCGAGTCCCAGGGCACCGCGCGTCCCCTTGCCGAACAAATCGCGGTTGCGGAAAAGGTTACCGGGGGCGAGCTGCGGCTACAGGCGATACGTCCGGGCCTGACAACAGGGGAGACCACCCGGGTGATGTACATTGACCCGGCGCTGAATGCCTCGGAAAACCGGGCCATCTTTATCGATCCGGTGAGTCTGGAGGTGCGCGGAGATATGACCGTCTACGGCACCAGCGGCATTCTGCCGTTACGCCAGAAAATCGATTATCTGCATCGATCTTTGCTGCTCGGAGATGTAGGACGTATTTACAGCGAACTGGCCGCGTCGTGGATGTGGATCGCCGCGCTGGGTGGGATTGCCCTGTGGTTCTATACCCGGCCAAAAAGGCGCATCAATAACCGGTTTCAAAACCGCCGTCGTCTGCATGTCTCCCTCGGCTGGAGCCTGTTGCTGGGCATGCTGCTCTTCTCGGCCACCGGCCTGACCTGGTCCCAGTGGGCGGGGGGAAATGTGGATAAACTGCGGGCAGAGATGCACTGGCTCACACCGCAGGTGAACACGCAGCTGCATGGCCCGGCGGAGGCGGTGGATCCGCATGCTGAGCACCACGGTCATCACATGACCATGCCCATGCCGGAGATGAAACCGGACCTGGCCCTCTATGACGGCGTGCTGCGCGCGGCAAATGCCGCGGGTATTGATGCCACGAAGCTGGAGATCCGCCCGGCGAAGCGTGCTTCTCAGGCGTGGACGGTGACGGAGATTGATCGCGGCTGGCCGACGCAGGTTGATGCCGTAGCCGTGGACCCCGCCACCCTGACTGTGGTCGATCGCACCCGCTTTGCGGATTACCCGCTGATGGCCAAACTGACCCGCTGGGGTGTGGATTTCCACATGGGTGTGTTGTTTGGCCTGCCAAATCAGCTGGTGCTGATCGCCTTTGGACTCGCGCTATGCGTCATGATTGTATGGGGCTACCGGATGTGGTGGATGCGTCGCCCCCGGCAGACGGCGACGGATCCGGCGCAGACGTTGTATCAGAGCTGGCTGGCGTTGCCGCTGGGGGGGCGTGTGGTCTCTTTAGCCGTCAGCGTAGCGCTGGGGCTCATGATGCCGGTGATGGGCTGTAGCCTGGCGCTGTTTGTGGTTATTGACTGGCTGCGCTGGCGCGCGGCATCAAGACTATCCCTGGCCAAATCGACCGACTAATGCCTCAGGGCGTGCTGATCACTACCGCCACGCGGCGGTTTTCAGCACGTCCCTGACCGGTTTTATTGTCCGCGACAGGATATTGCTGACCCAGCCCCTGGGTTGTCAGATTGCTGCGCGGAATGTTTGAGCCCTGCGCCCAGGCATCGGCAACCACATTCGCCCGCTTCAGGGATAATGCTTTGTTGTAACGCTCTTCGCCATAATTATCGGTATGGCCGTCCATCCGCGCGTGGGTCAGACCCGTGGCGGCAAGACGCGCAGCCATGCTTTTAATCTGCTCCTCGCTCTCTGGCTGCAGCTTATATTCGTTTTTACCAAACAGGATCTTCGCCGAGAGGCCGAGCGACCAGTCGCCGTTCGTCTCATTAAAGCCATAAGACTTCATGGCGGCGACCTGCTCAGCGCTGAATTTGCCCTGCGGCGTCTGGCATCCGGCCAGCAGCATTGATGCCATAAACAGCGGTGCGGCGTATCGCCTTAACATAATGTGTTCCTTTCTACGGTGTGATTTTCGAACGCTGGTGCTTCACCAGATACATATTCCGGTCGGCTTGCTCCAGTAACGCTTCAACGGAGTGATGCTGCCAGCTCAGCGCGTAGCCAATGCTGAGCGACATCCGGGAGGAGAACCCGTTGTGCAGTTCATAGGACGGGCTGAATTGTTGCGTCAGCGCGGCGCAGAGGCGCAGCACGTCGTGTTCCGACTGGACGCTATACAGAATGATGGCAAACTCATCCCCACCCAGACGGTAAGACTGATGTTGTCCGCCGCCGAATTCGACCATTCTGCGGGCCACTTCAATCAGTACCGAATCGCCTGCGGCATGGCCCCAGGTATCGTTAATACGCTTAAAGTCATCCCCATCGAGGAACAGCAGGGCGGAGTTGTTCCGCGCGGAGGAATCATTCATCAGCGCCGCAATACGGATGCGAAACGCGGCCCGGTTAGCCAGACCGGTCAGCGGATCGTGCATGGCGGTGCGCATCAGCTGGGCGTTTTTGGCCTGCAGCTTTAGCTGCCACTCTTCCATCTCATCCAGCAGGCTGTTGAAGTCCTGACCGAAGCGATGAAATTCCTGAATGCGTTCCTGAGATACCCGGCGGGAGAAGTTGCGGTTGGTCCGCACGTCATGCACCACATCGGTAATGTTTTGCAGGGCGGTCACTACGCCATTATGCAGGGTGCGGGTGATGGTTAACGCCACCAGAGAGGCAAACACAAGGCAGCCGGTTAATACTGCCAGCGAGGTCCAGAGGAAGTGGCCGATCAGGCTGTCCCGCGCGGTAAGGTGTAGCTCACCGATCGGCAAATTGTTGTGCCAGACGCGCTGTCTGATGGGATGCGGGAATAACCACTGGCTGACCAGCTGGCTGAGCGGATCCGCCTCACTGTTCGGCCCCATCGACCACGCGGCAAAACGATGATCGTAGCGATCCAGCAGTTCGGCTGCCGAGAACTGCCCCTGCTTGCCGAGTGAAGCCAGCGCGTCGTTGGCGGCGGCGGCATCATTAAAGACCAGCGTCGCCTCCAGGCTGCGGCTCATGGTAGCGCTGGTTAATTCAAGGTTTCGTTGCGCATACTGTTTTAGCGTTACCACTGAAGCAATGCACAATAATAACCAGACCAGCGTCATCGTAATGAGGACACTAATTATACTGATGCGCCGCAGGGTCCGTTTGAATGTTGGACGCGGCGCTGAGGTCATTTCCTTATTCATGCTTTTTATTCCGTGCGAGCATTAACACATCAGGATTGACTCTGACTCCGCTGCGCGACAGTACATCCAGATTGACGGAAAACCTTACTCTGGCACTGTCTATTATCAGGCAGAAAGCACTACCTGTGAGGCATTGCGGATTATGCTCCGCAATTAATAGTAAAGGTCTGGCATGAAACGCCTGGCTTAATTCAAGCTGGTGGGTCGGGGATTCGTTGCCAAAATAGAGCGCGTGACATTCTGCATTTAATGCATCCCGATCGTCATGAATAATCACGGGGGTATAGGGCAGCGCATCCGGTCCATTGCTGCTGAGCGCCTCAACATAGTGGGAAGAGGCAAAGATACACAGATTCGGCTTGCCAGAGAGCGCAGGCCAATGGGTGTAACTGACGATCCCGGAGACAATAGAGCGTACCGATCTATCCGTTTCGGATAAGATTCCGCCAATAGCAAGTCCACAGGGCATGGATAACAACAGTACCAATGCCATCCGGTACCAGAAGATAAGAAAAAAGTTACACACCCGAATCCGCCATACCACTCTGGAAATAGTAGTCCTTGAGTTTCGCCGGCAGAATACCATTTTTTGCCCATACAGTCATTATACCAAAAGCCTGTTCGGAGGCTTAAGTACAATCTTACTTTCTTAATTAATCGGGCTGGCGTTGACAGAATTAATTTAAACGAGTGGCTTTCGTTCCTTCATTCATTCCCTGTTGCCAGGCGGTACGAAGGGTGGTGGCGTTTTCCGCGGTATCACAGCTGGCGGGGAATATTCGGCCGGCTAATCCCCAGGCGTAAACAAAATTTTCCTGACATATTTTTTCTTGCCCGTCTTTATATCCGCTGAGATAGGCCGGGCGATCCACTTTGGTGTCGTTGAAATTAGCCGCCAGGCTTTCATTGGATTTTACCGCCACGCCATTCATGGCGTCTTCTTTTCCAGCATCATACCAGTCGGTTCCCGTCCAGTGAGGTTGATGGGTATAAGGATCGATCTGACAGGCGGTTAAAAACAGGCACAGCAGGGAGGTAACAATCAGGCGCATAAGACATTCTCCTTTTTCATTGAGCATAGCCTGGCGTGGATAACCTACCCTGTAATTTTTACGTTACGCGATAATCGAATATTTTTTGCTTAAAAGTGGGTGGTGTAAAGTATTATTTACGTATTTTGGATTGAAATCTTTACTCGGTGTGGTATCGTTGGGCTTCCTCATTGAGGAAACCACTATCGCAAACGAGCTTCCAGGATCGCAATCATGCAAAAAGACGCGCTGAACAACGTACATATTAGTGATGAACATATTCTGATCACCCCGGATCAACTGAAAGCGGAATTTCCGCTGAGCGTTGAGCAAGAGGCGCAAATTGCGCACTCCCGCCAGACCATCTCCGACATTATTGCCGGGCGCGATCCGCGTCTGCTGGTGGTGTGTGGTCCGTGCTCCATTCATGATCCAGAAACCGCCATCGAATATGCACACCGTTTTAAAGCTCTGGCCGAGGAGGTCAGCGATAGCCTCTACCTGGTCATGCGCGTCTATTTTGAAAAACCCCGCACCACCGTCGGCTGGAAAGGGTTAATTAACGATCCGCACATGGATGGCTCGTTTGATGTGGAAGCTGGCCTGAAGATTGCGCGTAATCTTCTGGTGGAGCTGGTTAACATGGGCCTGCCGCTGGCAACGGAAGCGCTGGATCCGAACAGCCCACAATACCTGGGCGATCTGTTCAGCTGGTCCGCCATTGGCGCACGTACCACTGAATCACAAACTCACCGTGAAATGGCCTCCGGTCTCTCAATGCCGGTTGGCTTTAAAAACGGTACCGACGGTAGCCTGGCGACAGCCATCAACGCCATGCGTGCTGCGGCCATGCCGCACCGTTTCGTCGGCATCAACCAGGCCGGCCAGGTCTGTCTGCTGCAGACCCAGGGCAACCCGGATGGCCACGTCATCCTGCGCGGTGGCAAAGCGCCAAACTACAGCCCGGCAGATGTTGCCCAGTGTGAAAAAGAGATGGAACAGGCGGGACTGCGTCCGGCACTGATGGTAGATTGCAGTCATGGTAATTCGAATAAAGATTACCGTCGTCAGCCTGCGGTGGCGGAATCCGTCATCGCGCAGATCAAAGATGGCAACCGTTCGATTATTGGCCTGATGATTGAGAGCAACATCCATGAAGGCAATCAGTCATCCGAACAGCCGCGCAGCGCCATGAAGCACGGGGTTTCCGTAACCGATGCCTGCATCAGCTGGGAAACCACCGATGCGCTGCTGCGTGAGATCCACAAAGATTTGAACGGCCAGCTGGCGACGCGTCTGGCTTAAGAGGTTTGTTATGGTTGCTGAATTGACCGCCTTGCGCGATCAAATTGACGAGGTGGATAAGGCGCTGCTGGATTTGCTGGCGCGCCGTATGGCTCTGGTTGCTGAAGTCGGCGAAGTGAAAAGTAAATACGGTTTGCCGATTTACGTGCCGGAGCGCGAAGCCTCTATGCTGGCCTCCCGGCGCAAAGAGGCCCAGGCGCTGGGCGTCTCGCCGGATCTGATTGAAGATGTGCTGCGCCGCGTGATGCGTGAGTCTTACTCCAGCGAAAACGACAAAGGTTTTAAAACGCTCTGTCCGACCCTGCGTCCGGTGGTGATTGTCGGTGGCGGCGGGCAGATGGGGCGTCTGTTTGAGAAGATGCTGACGCTCTCTGGTTACCAGGTGCGCATTCTCGAAAAAGAGGACTGGGCCCAGGCGCAGACGATGGTTGCCGACGCGGGCATGGTCATTGTCAGCGTCCCGATTCATGTCACCGAAGAGATTATTGCTAAACTGCCACCGCTGCCGGAAGACTGCATTCTGGTCGATCTGGCCTCGGTAAAAAATGGTCCGCTGCAGGCGATGCTGGCCGCACATAACGGCCCGGTGCTGGGGCTGCACCCGATGTTCGGCCCGGACAGCGGCAGCCTGGCGAAGCAGGTAGTCGTCTACTGCGATGGCCGTCAGCCTGAAGCCTACCAGTGGTTTCTGGAGCAGATTCAGGTGTGGGGCGCGCGGTTGCACCGGATCAGCGCCGTCGAGCACGATCAGAACATGGCCTTTATCCAGGCGCTGCGCCACTTCGCAACCTTCGCGTATGGCCTGCACCTGGCGGAAGAGAATGTTCAGCTCGAGCAGCTGCTGTCGCTGTCGTCACCGATCTATCGTCTCGAACTGGCAATGGTCGGACGTCTGTTTGCCCAGGATCCGCAGCTTTATGCAGATATCATTATGTCTTCGGGCAATAACCTGGCGCTGATCAAGCGTTACTACCAGCGTTTTGGGGAGGCGATCACTCTCCTGGAACACGGCGATAAGCAGGCGTTTATCGACAGCTTCCGTAAGGTAGAACACTGGTTTGGCGATTATGCCCAACGCTTCCAGAGCGAGAGTCGCATTCTGCTACGGCAGGCGAATGACAGTCGCCAGTAATCTGATGATGTATATACTGAAAGCCAGCACTGCTGGCTTTTTTCATTTTGGGGATTCGTCATGGCTGAACCACGCGTTCTGTTTGAATATACGGGGCACTTACCGGAGTGTCCGACCTGGAGCGAAGCGGAAAGCGCCCTCTACTGGGCGGATATTCTGGAGGGCGAGATCCATCGTTACCACCTCGCCACAGGTGAACACAAGGTTTTATCCTTCCATGAAGAGGTGGGCTGCTTCGCGCTACGCGAGGGTGGGGGCTTTATTGTCGCCATGCGGACGGGCATCTGGCTGGCGGATAAACACGGCCTGCTGCAACGCAAGGTCTGTGATAATCCGTCCAACCCGCAGCTGGCGCGTTTTAATGACGGGGGAACCGATCATTTTGGCCGCTTCTATGCGGGCACCTTCTGGGCGCCGGGGGACTACAACGGTGCTCTGCTAATGCGGATCGATAACGACCTGACGCCGGAGGTCATTCAGTGTGATATCCACGGTCATAACGGCCTGGCATTCAGCGACGACAGGCAATGGATGTATACCTCCGACACCCCTAACGCGGTGATCTATCGCACCCCGCTGGATGAGCAGGGCGAGCCGGGTAAACGGGAGGTCTTCCGTCGGTTCAAGCCGGGGGAGGGGATCCCGGATGGTGCGGCCGTGGATGTCGAAGGATGTTACTGGAGCGCGCTGTTCGACGGCTGGCGGATCGCACGTTTTTCACCCCAGGGTGAACAGCTGGAAGAGTACCGGTTGCCGGTGCGATATCCGACGATGGTCTGTTTCGGTGGCGATGATATGCAGACGCTGTTTATCACCACCACCCGGGAGAATATGGAGCCTGAGGAGATTGCGGCCTATCCCCTTTCGGGTGCCATTTTCACCCTGCCCGTCAGCGTGGCAGGGGTGAAAAAAGGCCCGTTTATAGCGCGTTAAGCCGGATCAACCGGGACCACGTTTTCGCCCGGATAGCAGCCCAGCACCTTCATCGAACGGGTGATCTCACCCAGTTCACGCAGGGCTTTCTGCAGGGATGCAGATTCCAGGTTGGCCTGGATGTCGAGATAAAACATCTCTTCCCACGGGTTGCCATTAATCGGGCGTGATTCCAGTTTGGTCATAATCAGATTGTGATTGCGCAGTACCAGCAGGGCTTCTACCAGCGCACCGGCCTGCTGACCGGTCGCCATCAGCAGGGTAGTCTTAGCCGGAACCTGATCGGAAACGTTGATCGCCTTACGCGCCAGCACGATGAAGCGGGTGATGTTTTGCGTCTGGTTAGCGAGGTTACGCTCCAGTACCTGCAACCCATACAGCGCGCCGCCCGCTTCGCTGCCCAGCGCGGCCACTGTAGGGGAGTTGGCCTGCGCCACTTTTTCCATCGCCGCCGAGGTGCTCTCGGTATATTCAATTTTCCAGCCCGGATAACGGTTCAGGAACTGACTGCACTGCTGGAAGGGTTGCGGATGGCTGTAAACCGTCTCGATTTTGTCGAGGTCGGTGGTGCCGGATACCAGCACGCAATGGTCGATAGGGATTGTCATCTCGCCAACCAGCGACAGGGTGGTGTGCTGGAGCAAATCGTACACGTCGTTGATCGCGCCGGAACTGGTATTCTCGATCGGCACGACAGCGTAATCTGCTTGTCCGGTCTCGACCTGGTTGAAGATATCCGCGAACTTCGCGCAGCCGCTCTCAATAAACTCTTCGAAGTGACGGGCCGCATACTGACGCGCGGCGAGATGGGAATAGGACCCTTTTGGCCCCAGGAAGGCAATACGCGCCGAATGCGGGTTGGTCTTGTTGAGATGCTGTTGCAGCAACGCCTGCTGCGTCAGGACGGAGTCTTCAATAATCAGCTGGAACAGGCGGGTAATGTAGTGTGCATCCAGATGGTGGGTCTTGCCGAGATTGATCAGGCGTTCCAGCAGGTCGCGCTCACGATCGATGTCGCGTACCGGACGATGCGACGCCAGCTTTGCTTTTCCTACCTCTACGACCAGCGCACGGCGTTCGGCCAGCAGCGACAGCAATTTTTCATCCAGAGCGCTGATCTTGTCTCGCAGATCCAGTAACGGGTTTTCCGGTGTCATAGCGTTGCCTTAATCATATTATCGTTATCAATAAAAAAGGCCCCCCGGTGTGGGAGGCCTTGTTGTTCGTCTTCGCATTCTTTATCACACGACGAAACGCCTCCCAATCAGGGGAAGGTAAAAAAGAATGCGAAGAAAAACGGTTTAAGGGTCATGGATGATTCCTTCAAAAGACAGTCTTAAAGTACCCGCACTGTTTTCACCCTGTCAATAAAAAACAAAAAACGCGCCCGAAGGCGCGTTGGCGATAGACTCAATGTAAAGGATTATTCATCTTCAACTTCTTCTGCGAAGCTGGCGTCTTTCACCGATGTTGCGGCGCGACGGGCTTCACCTTTGTGTTGCACTTTATTGAGCTGCCGTTCCAGCTTGTTAATCAAATCGTTGATTGCAGTGTACATATCCTCATGTTTCGCGCTGGCGACCAGATGGCCGTTTGGAGTATTGATAGTTGCGTCAGCGATGAAACCCTGTGGCTCCTTAGAGAGAATGATATGCGGGTTAATCAAGTGTGTTTGCCATTTATCCAGTTTGGCGAGACGGTCTGCGACGTGCTGGCGGATAGCCGGAGTAATTTCCATTTGTTTACTGGTAATGTTCATTGTCATAAATTTTACCTCTTGTCTTTCCCGTCTTGGTGATTCCAGCATACCGTTCTTAATGTCAATTTGTGTGATCCAAATCACATTTTAATGTCACTTTTTGTCAACGGATTCTTTTTGTGAGGCAGGACAGGAAGAAGCAACTTTTGCCTTGTCGTAATAAGAAATTGCGGCCATAGTTGATAGGATTGGTGCAAGCTAAACCGGTTCAGCTTAATCCGAAAATGGATAAAAAAACGGCAGCCCTGAGGCTGCCGTTTTGCATTTATCTACCAGAAGAATCAGGAGCTGCTGCTGTTGGCGGCGATGATCTTCGCCACTTTGTCAGCCTGGGATGTCATCTGCAGCTCGCGATAGGCATTTTCCATCAGCTTCAGGCCATCGCGTGTTGCCTGAGTATCCGGATAATCACGCAGCATGCCTTCAACACGGTTCACGACGGCAACATATGCCCCGCGGCGGGTATAGTATTCCGCAACAGAGTATTCATATTTCGCCAGACGATCTTTCAGGAACACCAGACGTTTGCTGGCATCCGTCACGTACTGGCTATTCGGATAGCCACGTACCAGTTTGGAGAAGTCATTGAACGCATCGCGGGCATGCTGAGGGTCTCGGTCTGAACGATCCACCCCAAAGAAGCCTTGCAGCGCACTGTCATCCAGCGCCATGTTAGTCAGGCCGCGCATATACATGACGTAATCAATATTGGGATGGGTCGGATTCAGACGCATAAAGCGATCAATCGTCGCCTGGGCCAGTGGCAGATCGGCATTTTTATAGTAAGCGTAGATCAGATCTAACTGTACCTGCTGGGAATACGGGCCAAATGGATAACGATTATCCAGCGCTTCCAGTTGCGTTATCGCCTGTTTCCAGTTACCGTCCTGCAGCTTTTGCTGAGCAGTCGCATAGATTTCATTCGGCGGATTGTCAGGGACCTGTTCACCCGAACCGGAGCAGCCCACCAAAGCCAGGCTCAACGTGGCCGCTGCCACCAGATATTTCATGCGCGTCATGACGTTTTGACTTTCCTCAAATGTTTGTCCGGGAGAATCTTTCCTGCTCCCGATTAAGACCAGCTACAATAGCACACTATATTAAACGGCAAAGCCGTAAAACCCAACGTTAAACGAAGAAGCAGTCTATGGCACAACGAGTAGAACTCACCGCAACAGTCTCCGAAAAACAGCTCGGACAACGCTTAGATCAGGCTTTGGCCGAAATGTTCCCTGATTATTCGCGTTCACGCATAAAAGAATGGATTCTTGACCAGCGCGTGCTGGTAAACGGCAAGATCTGGGACAAGCCAAAAGAGAAAGTGTTGGGTGGGGAAGTGGTCGCCATCAATGCTGATATCGAAGAAGAAGTCCGTTTTGAAGCCCAGGATATTCCGCTGAACATCGTCTACGAAGATGACGACATTTTAGTGATCAACAAGCCTCGTGACTTTGTTGTACACCCTGGCGCAGGCAACCCTGATGGCACAGTGCTGAATGCACTGCTGCACTATTATCCGCCGATCGCTGACGTACCCCGTGCGGGGATCGTTCACCGTCTGGATAAAGACACCACCGGCCTGATGGTCGTGGCCAAAACTATTCCAGCGCAAACGCGTCTGGTTGAGTCACTGCAGCTGCGTGAAATCACTCGTGAATACGAAGCGGTGGCAATTGGTCATATGACCTCCGGCGGTACCGTAGAGCAGCCTATCAGTCGCCACCCGACCAAGCGTACCCATATGTCGGTTCATCCGATGGGTAAACCGGCGGTCACGCACTATCGCATCATGGAACATTTCCGCATCCACACTCGTTTGCGTCTGCGTCTGGAAACCGGTCGTACTCACCAGATCCGCGTGCATATGTCGCACATCACCCATCCGCTGGTGGGCGATCAGCTGTACGGTGGCCGTCCGCGTCCGCCAAAAGGGGCGTCAGAAGAGTTTATCGCCATGCTGCGTAAATTTGATCGCCAGGCTCTGCATGCGACGATGCTGCGTCTCTATCATCCGATCACCGGTATTGAGATGGAGTGGCATGCGCCAATTCCACAGGATATGGTGGATCTTATCGACGCCATGCGCGCCGATTTTGAAGAGCATAAGGACGCCGTGGACTGGTTATGACCAAACTGATTGTCCCTGAGTGGCCGGCGCCAGCAGGCGTGGCGGCCTGCAGTTCCACCCGCATCGGGGGTGTCAGCGAGGGAGCCTGGGAGTCCTTAAACCTGGGCGCGCACTGTGGCGACGATCTCAACCATGTGGAAGAGAATCGTAAGCGGTTGTTTGCTGCTGGCCAGTTACCCTCGAAACCGGTCTGGCTTGAGCAGGTTCATGGTACGGCTGTTCTCAGCCTTACCGGCGAACCTTATGCCTCGAAACGCGCCGATGCCTCTTACAGCAATACTCCTGGCACGGTGTGTGCTGTCATGACCGCCGACTGCCTGCCGGTGCTTTTCTGCAACCGTGCGGGCACCGAAGTCGCTGCCGCCCATGCTGGCTGGCGCGGGTTATGTGCTGGCGTGCTGGAAGAAACCGTTGCCTGCTTTGCTGACAGCGCGGATAACATCCTCGCCTGGCTCGGTCCGGCGATTGGTCCCCAGGCCTTCGAAGTCGGTCCGGAAGTCCGTGATGCCTTTATGGCGCACGATCCGCAGGCAGAGAGCGCTTTTCGCCCGGCGGGGGAGAAGTACATGGCAGATATTTATCAGCTTGCCCGTCAACGCCTGACCCATCTCGGTATCAGTCAAATCTATGGCGGCGATCGCTGCACCTTCACCGAAAAGGGTGATTTCTTTTCTTATCGTCGCGACAAGACAACAGGTCGTATGGCAAGTTTCATTTGGCTGATATAACCTATAGAATCAAGACGATCCGGTACGCGCCGTTTTCTTTTCGCATAATTCAGGTCATTCACCTTGAATAATTGAGGGATGACCTCATTTAATCTCCAGTAGCAATTTTGACCTGTTATGG
The DNA here is from genome assembly GCF_025566055.1 of Leclercia tamurae. GTDB lineage: Bacteria > Pseudomonadota > Gammaproteobacteria > Enterobacterales > Enterobacteriaceae > Enterobacter > Enterobacter tamurae. Next base: position 2,924 of record NZ_JAMHKS010000062.1, on the reverse strand, counting down.
GAGGAGTTATGCGTCTGGATCGTCTTACTAATAAATTCCAGCTTGCACTCGCTGATGCCCAGTCACTCGCGCTGGGGCACGACAACCAATTTATCGAACCTCTTCATCTCATGAGCGCCTTACTGAATCAGGAGGGGGGATCGGTTCGTCCTTTACTCACGTCTGCCGGCATTAATGCGGGCCAGTTACGTACAGCCATCGATCAGGCATTAAGTCGTCTACCCCAGGTAGAAGGCACGGGCGGAGATGTACAACCGTCCCAGGATCTGGTTCGCGTACTGAATCTTTGCGACAAACTGGCGCAGAAACGCGGCGACAACTTTATTTCGTCAGAGCTCTTTGTTCTGGCGGCGCTTGAATCACGTGGCACATTGACCGACCTGCTGAAAACGGCCGGCGCAACCACCGCTAACGTGACACAGGCGATAGCACAGATGCGTGGAGGTGAAAGCGTGAACGATCAGGGTGCCGAGGACCAGCGTCAGGCATTGAAGAAATATACGGTCGATCTGACTGAGCGCGCTGAGCAGGGCAAGCTTGACCCGGTCATTGGTCGTGACGAAGAGATCCGCCGTACCATTCAGGTTCTGCAGCGCCGGACCAAAAATAACCCGGTGCTGATTGGTGAGCCGGGTGTCGGTAAAACCGCCATTGTCGAAGGGTTAGCGCAGCGTATCGTGAATGGTGAAGTTCCTGAAGGCTTAAAAGGCCGTCGTGTACTGGCGCTGGATATGGGCGCTCTGGTGGCCGGGGCCAAATACCGCGGTGAGTTTGAAGAGCGCTTAAAAGGCGTGCTTAACGATCTGGCGAAACAGGAGGGTAACGTCATCCTGTTTATTGATGAGCTGCACACCATGGTGGGTGCCGGTAAAGCGGACGGCGCCATGGATGCCGGGAACATGCTGAAACCGGCGCTGGCTCGTGGTGAGCTGCACTGCGTGGGTGCTACCACGCTGGATGAGTATCGTCAGTACATTGAAAAAGATGCCGCCCTGGAACGCCGCTTCCAGAAAGTGTTTGTGGCTGAACCGACAGTGGAAGATACCATCGCCATTCTGCGTGGCCTGAAAGAACGTTATGAGCTGCACCACCACGTGCAGATCACTGACCCGGCGATTGTGGCGGCAGCGACCTTGTCGCACCGCTATATCGCTGACCGGCAACTGCCAGACAAAGCGATCGACCTTATCGATGAGGCCGCCTCCAGCATCCGGATGCAGATAGACTCGAAACCGGAAGAGCTGGACAGGCTCGATCGGCGAATCATTCAGCTCAAGCTTGAGCAGCAGGCGCTGAAGAAAGAGTCGGATGAGGCGAGTAAGAAGCGCCTGGATATGCTTAATGAAGAGCTGAGCGACAAAGAGCGTCAATATTCCGGCTTAGAGGAAGAGTGGAAAGCGGAAAAAGCGTCCCTTTCCGGTACTCAGACTATTAAAGCTGAGCTGGAGCAGGCGAAAATCGCCATCGAACAGGCGCGCCGCGTGGGCGATCTGGCCCAGATGTCTGAACTGCAGTACGGTAAAATTCCGGAGCTGGAAAAACAGCTGGCAGCGGCAACCCAGCAGGAAGGCAAAACCATGCGTCTGTTACGTAATAAAGTGACGGAAGTCGAAATTGCCGACGTGCTGGCGCGCTGGACCGGGATCCCGGTTGCCAGAATGATGGAGAGCGAACGCGACAAGCTGCTGAGAATGGAAGAGGATCTCCATCATCGCGTTATTGGCCAGGATGAAGCGGTTGAAGCAGTATCGAATGCCATTCGACGTAGTCGGGCAGGTTTGTCCGATCCTAACCGTCCAATTGGCTCCTTCCTGTTCCTCGGGCCAACCGGTGTCGGTAAGACGGAACTGTGTAAGGCGCTGGCGAACTTTATGTTCGATAGCGATGACGCGATGGTGCGTATCGACATGTCCGAGTTTATGGAAAAACATTCCGTGTCGCGTCTCGTGGGTGCGCCTCCGGGATATGTCGGTTATGAAGAGGGCGGATATCTGACAGAAGCGGTTCGCCGTCGTCCATATTCCGTCATCCTGTTGGATGAAGTCGAGAAGGCACATCCGGATGTGTTTAACATCCTGCTGCAGGTGCTGGATGATGGGCGTCTGACGGACGGCCAGGGGAGAACGGTCGACTTCCGTAACACGGTTGTCATTATGACCTCGAACCTGGGTTCCGATCTGATTCAGGAACGTTTTGGCGAACTCGATTACGGTCATATGAAGGATCTGGTGCTAGGGGTGGTTAGCCACAGCTTCCGTCCTGAGTTTATTAACCGTATCGACGAAGTGGTGGTCTTCCATCCGCTGGGTGAAAAACACATTGCGTCGATTGCCCGCATTCAGCTTCAGCGTCTGTACAAACGTCTGGAAGAGCGTGGATATGAAATGCAGATTGCGGATGACGCACTGCAGCTGCTGAGCGCAAATGGGTACGATCCGGTGTACGGGGCTCGTCCTTTAAAACGCGCCATTCAGCAACAGATCGAAAACCCGCTGGCTCAGCAAATCCTCTCCGGGAAGCTGATCCCGGGCAAAACGATACAGCTGGTGAAAAAAGACGACCAGATTGTGGCAGTGCAGTAAGTCACAAAACGGCAAAAACGAGCCCTCAGGGGCTCGTTTTTGTTTAAAAACCAGGCAAGAATAGGTTTCTTGATGCAAAATTGCCTGGAAAGTGAGCGGTCAGCAAATAATTTTCACTTTATACTTGCCACCCCAGAAGAACTGCCTATAATGCGCCTCCACTGACACGGAACAACGGCAAACAAGCCGCCGGGTCAGCAGAGAAAAGCGTGAAGTTATCGCTTGACTCTGAAAGAGGAAAGCGTAATATACGCCACCTCGCAACGGTGAGCGAAAGCCGCGTTGCACTGCTCTTTAACAATTTATCAGACAATCTGTGTGGGCACTCAAAGTGACATGGAT
>NZ_JAMHKS010000063.1:0-119190 GCF_025566055.1 Leclercia tamurae | reverse complement strand
TCTGAGACAACATCTGGCAAGGCTGGGACGGAAGTCACTGTCGTTCTCAAAATCGGTGGAGCTGCATGACAAGGTCATCGGGCATTATCTGAACATAAAACACTATCAGTAAGTTGGAGTCATTACCTACGACATCGGTAGAATACATTTACTGGAATTCGCCGTTAGCATGAACACTGCGGCGTATGCTAGGGGTTTTCAGGAGGCGTGTCATCTGTCAGTTAATCGGGAGCACCGTTGATGGTCGTCATTTTTGTAACATATCTTGTTTCCCGTTTGCTCCTGAAGCTCTGGGAACTGTATGACCAGCCCGACGGTGATGATTAACGGGACTGAAACAGGTTACGGCAGAGCAATATGGGGCTCATGTCCTGCTACGTAACCCGTCAGTAAAGCCCTGCTGCGCACCTGACGCTAAGCACTAACCCGCCTGCAGTTACCTGGTCGAATACAGCCCGCGAAGCTTTCTTGCCTGCGTCTGATGTGCTTCCGCACCGGCATTATTGACCTGCTCATGCACGAGAGCGGCTTTTTCTCCGGCATTCAGTTCGTTAAAAGAAGAAGACGAGGTCTTTGAATTTGCATCACTGCCGGACAGCATTTTTTTATGTTCCTCAATCATTTTCTGATGCGCATAGGACGCGCTGTTGTTCATAAATGAATGAGCAACAATGGCCCTTTCATGTTCATTCATTTCAGAGAATGAGGGCGTGTTGTTTTTATTAACCCTGTCCGGTAAGTTTTCATGCGTCGAGGAATTCACATGACTGACGGCTGAGGCATTATTAACAAATCGATGTGCTTCATGGGCAATATCACTGGACTGAGCAAAAGCTGCCCCACAAAATAAAGCTGTAAACGCAGTGGTCGTGATTAATATATTCATGTGTAATTACCTTCTGAGGTACATAAAAGATGTCCTTATGATCATATATAAAAATAATCAACCTGTGGGGAAGATGACGTAAATGTAATACAGCTATGTACATTACACGATTGTAATGAATTTGTTTCTTAAGGTGTGCTAGATTCATTTCATTGTAAGTGGATGAACCAGTAATTTAATTTAAATCGGTTCTCGAATTCTGTCAGTAACCATACTTTAAATAAGGGAATGCGCATGCTGTTGAAAACGTCTCGACGAACTTTCCTGAAGGGGTTAACCCTCTCTGGCGTAGCCGGAAGTCTTGGCGTATGGAGTTTCAATGCGCGTTCCAGTCTGAGCCTGCCAGTTGCCGCATCCCTGCAGGGTACTCAGTTTGACCTGACCATTGGTGAAACGGCCGTCAATATCACGGGCAGTGAGCGTCAGGCCAAAACAATCAATGGAGGCCTGCCGGGGCCCGTTCTTCGCTGGAAAGAAGGTGACACCATTACCCTGAAGGTCAAAAACCGTCTTAATGAACAGACGTCCATTCACTGGCACGGCATTATTCTTCCGGCCAATATGGATGGTGTTCCGGGGCTGAGTTTTATGGGCATAGAGCCTGATGATACCTACGTTTACACCTTTAAGGTTAAGCAGAACGGGACTTACTGGTACCACAGCCATTCCGGTCTGCAGGAACAGGAGGGGGTATACGGTGCCATTATCATCGATGCCAGGGAGCCAGAACCGTTTGCTTACGATCGTGAGCATGTGGTCATGTTGTCTGACTGGACCGATGAAAATCCTCACAGCCTGCTGAAAAAATTAAAAAAACAGTCGGATTACTACAATTTCAATAAACCAACCGTTGGCTCTTTTTTCCGCGACGTGAATACCAGGGGGCTGTCAGCCACCATTGCCGATCGGAAAATGTGGGCTGAAATGAAAATGAATCCGACTGACCTCGCGGATGTCAGTGGCTACACCTACACCTATCTCATGAACGGGCAGGCCCCGCTGAAAAACTGGACCGGACTGTTCCGTCCCGGTGAAAAGATACGCTTACGGTTTATCAACGGCTCGGCAATGACCTATTTCGATATCCGTATCCCCGGGCTGAAAATGACGGTCGTGGCTGCAGATGGCCAGTATGTAAACCCGGTTACCGTTGACGAATTCAGGATTGCCGTTGCCGAAACCTATGATGTCATTGTGGAGCCTCAGGGTGAGGCCTATACCATCTTCGCACAATCCATGGACAGGACCGGTTACGCTCGAGGGACACTGGCCACGAGAGAGGGGTTAAGTGCTGCCGTTCCCCCCCTCGATCCCCGTCCTCTGTTGACCATGGAAGATATGGGTATGGGGGGAATGGGACATGATATGGCAGGAATGGACCACAGCCAGATGGGAGGCATGGATAACAGCGGAGAGATGATGTCTATGGACGGTGCTGACCTTCCGGATAGCGGGACATCCTCCGCGCCCATGGATCACAGCAGCATGGCCGGTATGGATCATTCCCGGATGGCCGGAATGCCGGGTATGCAAAGTCATCCTGCGTCAGAAACGGATAACCCACTGGTTGATATGCAGGCGATGAGCGTCTCTCCGAAATTAAATGATCCGGGTATTGGTCTTCGAAATAACGGAAGAAAGGTTCTCACGTACGCGGATTTGAAAAGCCGCTTTGAGGATCCTGACGGACGTGAACCTGGCCGTACCATAGAACTGCATTTAACCGGCCACATGGAAAAGTTTGCCTGGTCATTTAACGGAATCAAGTTTTCAGATGCCGCACCGGTGCTGCTGAAATACGGTGAGCGGCTCAGGATCACGCTGATCAACGATACCATGATGACTCACCCCATTCACCTGCATGGTATGTGGAGCGATCTGGAAGATGAAAACGGTAATTTCATGGTTCGTAAACACACAATAGATGTTCCCCCTGGTACAAAACGCAGTTACAGAGTGACAGCAGATGCGCTTGGCCGCTGGGCGTATCACTGCCATTTGCTCTATCACATGGAAATGGGAATGTTTCGTGAAGTCCGGGTGGAGGAATGATGCGAATGAAGAGAAATTTGAAGGCCATACCTGTTCTGGTCGCCGGTTTGTTTACCTCACAGCTTTCTATTGCGGCGGGCTCCGTCTCTGCAGATCCCCACGCCGGGCACGACATGTCTGCCATGCAGATGCCAGCAGATGAGAATTTCACTGAGATGACGTCAATGGAGCCCATTGTAACTGAGAGCAGAACGCCAATTCCGCCTGTTACCGATGCCGACCGGAAGGCTGCATTCGGCAATTTACAGGGGCATGCGATTCACGACAGTGCGATTAATTATCTGGTTCTGCTGGATCAACTGGAATGGCAACGGTCGGATAACACCAACAATTTCAGCTGGAGTGTTAACAGCTGGATTGGAGGCGACACAGATCGGATTTGGCTAAAGAGTGAAGGTGAACGAAGCAATGGGGAAACGGAGGCGGCTGAAGCGCAGTTACTCTGGGGACATGCGGTTGGCCCATGGTGGGATTTGGTTGCGGGTGTCAGGCAGGATTTCAGACCTGCTTCTGCCCGGACCTGGGCTGCTGTCGGTTTTCAGGGGCTGGCACTCTATAATTTTGAGTCTGAAATTACGGGTTTTGTCAGTAATGGCGGAAAAGCAGCCCTTCGTCTGGGAGGAGAATACGACGTTTTACTGACTAACCGGCTCATACTCCAGCCATCCTATGAGGTGAATTTCTACAGTCAGGATGATGAATCGCGGGGTCGCGGCAGGGGACTGACTGACACAGAGCTGGGGCTCCGGCTGCGCTATGAAATACGCCGTGAGTTTGCACCCTATATAGGCGTTTCCTGGAATCAACTTTACGGGAAAACATCCGATATGGCGAAAAGAGAAGGTGAGAAAGACCATCAGGTAGTATTCCTGGCGGGAGCCAGAATCTGGTTTTAACGCACTGATATAAAACACTCAACTAAACAGGTAAATAAAATGTCGATTTTAAATAAAGCCATTCTTACAGGTGGCCTCGTTATGGGCGTTGCTTTCTCTGCTATGGCCCATCCGGAATTAAAAAGCTCTGTGCCACAGGCTGATTCAGCCGTAGCGGCCCCGGAAAAGATTCAGCTTAATTTCTCGGAAAATCTGACCGTGAAATTCTCAGGTGCAAAATTAACGATGACGGGTATGAAAGGCATGTCATCACATTCTCCGATGCCGGTCGCGGCAAAAGTGGCGCCAGGCGCTGACCCTAAATCGATGGTCATTATTCCGCGAGAGCCTTTACCCGCTGGCACTTATCGTGTTGACTGGCGCGCGGTTTCTTCAGATACGCACCCTATTACCGGTAATTACACCTTTACAGTGAAGTAATATTATGAACGACCTGATTATGATTGTTATTCGTTTTCTTCTTTATCTGGATTTGATGGTAATATTTGGATTGCCATTTTTTCAGATATATGGAATAAGTGGTGTCAGACATGAAACCTATAACCTGACTAATTTCAGGTCGTTTATAACCTTTGCTGTTGTTACAGGCATCATTCTTACTGGCATTAATATGCTCCTGGTATCTAATGCCATGAGTGGAGTAACTGACCTCAGAGAATTATCCATCCATGTTATCGAGATGGTGATAGAAGAAACTGATGTGGGTATTAGCTGGATTGTCAGGCTCTGTGCCCTGTTTACCACACTCGGTGCTTTGTTCCTTTACACTAATAAGAGAGTATTGTCCTGCCTGCTGATGACGATGAGTGGGGGCGTGGCGCTGGCTACACTTGCCTGGGGAGGACACGCCGTTATGCATGACGGTCTGCATTACTATCTCCATTTACTGAGCGATCTGACCCATCTCGGCGCTGCAGGTGCCTGGACAGGTGCTCTGGTTGCATTTGCTATCCTGCTGATGCGCAGAAACGAGCATAATGCACAGAGCGTCATTGTGATATCTGACTCCCTGGCAAAATTTGCCACGGCAGGAACGGTGATTGTTGTAGCCCTGATCCTGAGTGCGCTGGTCAACTATCTGTATATTGCTGAGGGTAACTTAACTCCCTTATTCAACAGTTCCTGGGGGAGGATATTGCTTGCCAAGACGGCTCTGTTTGTTCTGATGCTTCTTCTGGCTGCAGCAAACCGGTTTCACCTGGGTCCCCGGCTTGAAGTTATGGTCAGGGAAGGGAATTATGATCGCAGCGTTGCCCTGATGCGAAACAGCATCCTGACAGAATTCGTTGTTGCGATTATCATTCTGGGCGCCGTAGCGTGGCTCGGAATGCTTGCTCCGTCTCAGGTCAGCTAGGGGACAGCCAAAGCTCATGCGTGAGATTTTTACTTTCATATCAGCGAGTTGACCATGCAGCGTATTTTAATCGTTGAAGACGAACAAAAAACAGGTCGTTACCTGCAGCAGGGACTGGTTGAGGAAGGCTATCAGGCCGATCTCTTTAATAATGGCCGCGATGGTCTCGGGGCCGCGTCGAAGGGACAGTATGATTTGATAATACTGGACGTGATGCTGCCTTTCCTCGACGGGTGGCAAATCATCAGCGCACTGAGGGAGTCCGGGCACGAAGAACCGGTCCTGTTTTTAACCGCAAAGGACAACGTGCGGGACAAAGTGAAAGGACTGGAGCTTGGCGCAGATGACTACCTGATTAAGCCCTTTGATTTTACGGAGCTGGTTGCACGTGTAAGAACCCTACTGCGCCGGGCACGCTCGCAGGCCGCAACAGTCTGCACCATCGCCGATATGACCGTTGATATGGTGCACCGGACCGTGATCCGTTCGGGGAAGAAGATCCATCTCACCGGTAAAGAATACGTTCTGCTTGAGTTGCTGCTGCAACGCACCGGAGAAGTGTTACCCAGGAGTCTTATCTCGTCCCTGGTCTGGAACATGAATTTTGACAGTGATACGAATGTGATTGATGTCGCCGTGAGACGTCTGAGAAGTAAAATTGATGATGACTTTGAGCCAAAACTGATCCATACCGTTCGCGGTGCCGGATATGTCCTGGAGATCAGAGAAGAGTGAGGTTCAAAATTTCCCTGACCACACGCCTGAGCCTGATTTTTTCTGCGGTGATGCTTACGGTATGGTGGTTATCAAGTTTTATCCTGATTAGCACCCTTAATGGCTATTTCGATAATCAGGACCGCGATTTTCTGACAGGTAAACTTCAGCTCACCGAAGAGTTTCTTAAAACAGAGACGTTCCGGAACAAAACGGATATTAAGTCATTATCAGAAAAAATAAACGATGCGATGGTAGGGCACAATGGTTTATTCATTTCTATAAAAAACATGGAAAATGAAAAAATTGTTGAACTCTATGCCAAAAATTCTGTTGTTCCAGCGGTCCTGCTTAATAAGTCGGGTGATATTCTCGACTATATGATCCAGACGGAAGAAAATAACACCGTGTACCGCAGTATCTCGCGGCGGGTTGCCGTGACGCCGGAACAGGGTAAAAGCAAACATGTCATCATTACGGTTGCCACGGATACTGGGTATCACACCCTGTTTATGGACAAACTCAGTACCTGGCTGTTCTGGTTCAATATCGGTCTGGTCTTTATTTCTATTTTTCTGGGCTGGCTGACCACACGTATTGGTCTGAAACCGTTACGGGAAATGACCAGTCTGGCTTCCTCCATGACTGTACACAGCCTGGATCAGCGTCTAAATCCCGATCTGGCTCCGCCGGAAATCTCTGAGACCATGCAGGAGTTCAATAATATGTTTGATCGCCTGGAGGGGGCATTCCGGAAACTGTCAGATTTCTCGTCTGACATCGCGCATGAGCTGCGCACACCAGTCAGTAATCTGATGATGCAGACGCAGTTTGCACTGGCTAAGGAAAGGGATGTTTCGCATTACCGCGAAATTTTATTCGCTAACCTGGAAGAACTGAAAAGGTTGTCACGAATGACCAGTGACATGCTTTTTCTGGCACGTTCAGAGCATGGTCTGCTGCGGCTGGATAAACATGATGTGGATCTGGCAGCCGAACTGAATGAATTACGTGAGTTGTTCGAGCCCCTGGCAGACGAAACAGGAAAGACAATCACGGTTGAAGGAGAGGGCGTTGTTGCCGGAGACAGCGATATGCTCCGACGTGCTTTCAGTAACCTGCTTTCCAATGCAATCAAGTATTCTCCCGATAACACCTGTACAGCGATACACCTTGAGCGTGACAGTGACTGTGTGAACGTGATGATTACGAATACGATGTCCGGCCAGGTTCCCGCTAATCTGGAACGTTTGTTTGACCGGTTCTATCGCGCAGACTCATCAAGGTTCTACAACACGGAAGGCGCGGGGCTGGGATTATCAATTACAAGGTCGATCATTCATGCTCACGGCGGCGAGCTGTCAGCAGAACAGCAGGGGCGGGAAATTGTGTTCAGTGTGCGTCTGTTAAGAAGTTAATACCGTTATTCAGAAGAAATATTGAAGGTGACAAAAATGTCATCATTCAGTCACGCGATAAACAGAGGCGGTTTTTTATAATCATTCATAAATCAGGACAGCGTGATAATTCAATCGCCCGGTTCCTGGCGTGATGATCAACCAGCCCTGAGATCAAATGCTTTCTCTGTTATAAGCATTGATTGTTCGGGTATGAAAACACCGGAGACCCAACCATGAAAAAGATCCTTGTATCCTTTATTGCCATGATGGCTGTCGCTTCATCTGCCTGGGCTGCAGAGACAATGAACATGCATGACCAGGTAAATAATGCCCAGGCGCCTGCCCATCAGATGCAATCATCCGCTGAAAAAAGTGCAGTTCAGGGGGAGAGCATGAAAATGATGGATATGAGCGGTCACGATCAGGCCGCAATGTCCCATGAAATGATGCAAAACGGCAATTCTGCTGCCCATCAGGACATGGCTGAAATGCATAAAAAAATGATGAAATCCAAGCCAGCAGCTTCTAACGAAACAGCAAAATCATTTTCCGAAATGAACGAGCATGAGAAAGCCGCTGTTGTGCATGAGAAGGCGAATAATGGTCAATCTTCCGTTATTCATCAGCAGCAGGCGGAAAAGCATCGCAGCCAGATCACCCAGAATTAACCCGCAGCTCCACTTGTCAGACCCTCATTTGACGCCGAAGTCACTGGCTTACGCTCCCGTCCGGGAGCGTTTTTTTTAAACCAAATGAAAGATTATGTCTGTGTATGATTAATCGTAGTCTGCGGCCTGTTATGAACTAAATGAACGACGGACTAAATTTAACATAAGATAGATTACACGAACTAAGCTATTGATTTTATTTACAAAAAAAGAAGTCAGCATGACAGTGGTTGTTTATCTCCAGGGATCATGCCTGGCAGAGTCCTGAGACTGGCTGAGAATACGGATGATCGTGACCACAGAATGTGATGACACAAAATAAAGCATGTGCTGTTCCACCGGTAACGAGAAGATATCCTCTCCAAGCTCTGCACGCTGTGTTCCGATCTCGTGCATTGCCAGCACGTCAAATACTGCCGCTATCCGGCCGATATACTCATCCGCCTGGACAACCCCGAATTGTCTGAAACTGTAATCCCAGATAGCCTCCAGATCTTCTTCCGCTTTTGGTGTCAGCTCAATTTCTTTCATTTGCCGCCCTGGCTTTAACATTCATCAGGAAAGCATCCTTGTCCCATGGCTTCGCGTCGCCGCTGCTAATCCCTTCGGCCAGTAGATCGCGTAATTCCTGCAGACGGGATTGAGCCTGCTTCTCACGTAATAAACGTAGTGCATCGCGCATGACCTCACTCTGGGTGCGGTAATCCCCTGCCTTGACCAGGGAATCGATAAACTCACGTAGCTCATCGCCAACATCAACCGTCATCGTACGGGCCATATCGCCTCCAACTTGTAATGTAAGATTTGTTCTTACATTAGTATATCAACTTCCCCTCCTCCTTCAATCTCCGGCATTTGCATAAAAGACCTCTCGCTTAAAATCGGAGGATCCGACTTTTGGGGTTTTCGGATCTATGGAGAAGATGAGAGGGACTTATGCAGGACAGGCACTAATTGAGGAGGATTGTTGCGGAATCTGGATTATTGTCTTTCAGGAAGGAAAAGGCGCTGATTTTTGCCCTGAGTGGACAAGTCATACTGACGGCGAATTAGCGACGAAGCAGCAGGCATCATTTTCACTCTGAACGTCCTTCCAGCCCTTGTCAGCGTGTCCGGTCATTAAAATCCGCTTTGTGCCAGGAGCGGAACTTGCTTACATCATGCTATGTTAGTTTTCTGGGAGCAGGTCAAAGATGTTCACCGCGCCTATGCTTCAGCAACACCTTCCAGAACTTTTCAAGGAATAGAGAAATGGCTCGTAAGTATGTTTATGGTGATAAACCAATCCGCACAACAACCGCTGAGATAGTTGAAAACGAGTTTGCTGGAAAGGCTACGGCTGCTCAGGTCGATGCAATTTTAAAGGATAGATTTCCACATTATAAAGACAATACTTATTTGAATCTGATAGTTAACGCAGTTAACTGCAATCGTGGTCACTGGAGTTTTAACAGGACTGCCAGACGAACAGATGATGCCACCCATCGCCACCATGAATATGATCGACTTTTCAAGCGCGGAAACGTTTTCGAGGTCTATGATTCCGCACTTCATGGTGTGTTTGAAATTTATGAAGCTTCAGACGGCAAATGGCTAACACGTCCGGTTAAAAGTGAGTTTGAAAAGGCCATAGAAACAGCGTCTCAACTTACCTCAGAGCAACGTAGAGAGAAGCTGGCTACAGCCAACACCACGCCAGAAAGGGTCATTATAAAGAACTATACCTTCAAGCGTAATCCCCTCGTTGTAGCAGAGGTATTAGCCTTAGCTGGAGGTAAGTGTCAAAGCTGCCTACGTGACGCACCATTCAAGCGGGAAGATGGTAGACCGTATCTTGAAGTGCATCATGTGGAGTGGCTTGCTAACGGTGGAGAGGACTCTGTTGAAAATGCTATTGCACTCTGTCCGAACTGTCACCGCGAAGCACACTACGGCACGCTTGTGTTGAAGCCGATTAACATTAAGTAGTCTTCTTATAACCCTCAACGTCTGCTCCTCGCTCTAAGCAGCCCTTCAGCGCCTCGTCAGTTATGTACCAATAGCGGACGTTGGAAACAAAAAAACTATCCGACTGGGTAACATGAAACAGTGACAAGCGATGACGATTAACTAAACTGCTGCCGCCACTGCCTGACATGGTCGATCAGGGCGCGGAGTTTTGGCGCAATATTGTGACGTTGAGGGAAGTACAGATAGAAGCCTGGAAATTGTGGAAGAAAATCATCAAGCACTGATATAAGTTGACCTGTTTCAATATATGGCCTGAATGTCTCCTGCGTGGCAATTGTTATCCCCCCACCGGCAAGAGCCAGCCTCAACATCAGACGCAGATCATTAGTAGTAATCTGTGGTTCAATCGCCAGGTCGAAAGCTCTCCCGTTCTCCTCAAATGGCCAGCGATAAGGCGCAACATCCGGGGATGAACGCCAGCCGATACACTGATGATGTAAAAGATCAAGCGGATGAACCGGTGCGCTAATGGCTGCGAGATAGGATGGGGATGCAACCACCATTTCACGTTGCTGGCCGGTCAGGGGAACGGCAATCATGTCTTTTTCGATTACTTCCCCAAGTCTTACTCCGGCGTCATAACCTGCATCCACAATATCAAATTCCTCGTCTGTCACAACAATATCAATCATCACGGCTGGATTGGCTGCAGCAAACGAAGCAATTAGCGGACCGGAAAGAAATTCTTCTGCTATGGAGGTTACCGCGATCCTGAGAAGTCCACGCGGCACGCTGTCAGAAGCAATATCTTCGAATGCAGCTTCAATACTGGATAAAGGTAATGACAGTGATTGACGCAGTCGTTCCCCCGCTTCCGTCAAATTCACAGAGCGCGTCGTCCGCATCACAAGCATTGTGCCGAAAGCATCCTCAAGCCGCCTTATACCCTGGCTGACCGCCGAGCGGGTAACTCCCAGCCGGGCTGCGGCTGTGGTGAAATTTCTCTCTTCAGCAACGGCGATAAAAACAGGTAAAAGGTTGAGATCAATTTTCATTGTTTAATTCTGCTAACTACTGAGTCCAGTAGAAGCAGGATACTGGAACCAAACCTAAAGTTCTATCATCTGTGTGAACTCAACTGAAGGAGCACATCATGGATAAAGTTATATTAATTACTGGCGCATCAAGCGGTATCGGAGAAGGTATTGCCAGAGAGCTTGGAAATGCAGGCGCGAAGGTGTTATTGGGTGCTCGCAGACTGGAGCGTATCGAAGCCATTGCAGCAGAAATCAGCAACCACGGCGGTATCGCTGAGGCGCGGGAACTGGATGTCACAAACCGAGTTTCCATGGCTGAGTTCGTACAAACTGCGCTTGATTACTGGGGCCGTGTTGACGTTCTGATTAACAATGCGGGCATCATGCCACTTTCACCGCTTGCAGCCGGCAAGCAGGATGAATGGGAACGTACAATTGACGTTAATATCAAGGGCGTGCTGTGGGGAATTGGCGCTGTACTTCCGGTGATGGAAGCTCAGGGTTATGGTCAGATAATCAATCTTGGCTCTATCGGCGCCCTTTCTGTTGTGCCAACAGCCGCCGTCTATTGTGCCTCCAAGTTCGCAGTAAGGGCTATTTCCGACGGGTTACGGCAGGAAAATTCGAAAATCCGCGTGACCTGCGTAAACCCCGGCGTTGTGGAAAGTGAGCTTGCCTCAACCATTACACATGCGGAAACCATGGCGGTGATGGATGCCTACCGAACTGTTGCACTGAAACCCGCTGATATTGCCCGGGCCGTACGACATGTAATTGAGGCCCCTGAAAGTGTTGACACAACCGAAATAACCATCAGGCCGACAGCCTCAGCAAACTGAAGCGTATGACAACGGAATAAAGTAAATATATGCAATTATTATTTATTCAATGCATCTGGAAGGAAGCCTGCTGAATGAAATGATCATTCACAAGGCAATAATGAATTCATTACATCATTCTCAATTAACAGTTATATTGTATTAATCACAGAAACCAAACTGGCGCAGGGAGAAATGAAAAGTTACATTACTCCCTCTTTTGAATTAATCTCTCAACGTTTATCAACAGGTATACCATCATGAATAAAATATATTATTTAACTGCGGCAACAATTTTGTCTTTATTATCTTTCAGCACTATGGCCCAAACCGTCACTGCAGTCGATTCAACCATCGAGGGCGCTGAGGAAAAAATTTCCACACTGGCAGCTAAAGAGGGGAAATCATATGAAATCCTTGGAGCTTCTTTTAAAAACAGAGTTTATATGACAGCAGAGTTAACTCCTGTTAATAAAAAATAAAGCTTTCACACACGCTGGAAGCTTTCCGTGACTGGTGTTGTTCAAAATGTGTCGAAAAACCACTTCCATACAATCATTTATCTCTAAAACGCATATGCAAAAAACAGGTAAAGCATGACAGAACAGCATATTTACACAGGCCTCTGGATAACCGAAGATGGATTCATTCGCCATGAGCTTTTACCTGAGGGACGTTATGATGAAGCCCGGGGCACTCAATCCAGTGCTTATCAGGGCGACTACGACATTCGTGGAAACAGGATCTACTATCAGGACGATACCGGTTTTACAGCTGATGGGGTTTTTGTCAGTACTGACGAACTTCATCATGCTGGAATGGTATTATTCCGTCATAAATAAAGTTATGACTTCAGGACAATCATAGGAAAATAGCTCTCAACATAGCATTTGGATGCATGCCTACTTATGCCATGGGCCATTATGGCAATGGACTGCCGATTAATTAGCGATTGTATATACGGCATGCAATAATGCACTTGCATAACAGTGATATCTTTCTTATGTTTATGCTCACAAATTGTACCCTCTTCAAAAAAACATGTACCATTCACACACCATTTAAAGCATTAATTTAATGTTACCGTCAGATTCGGAGAGAGGTTATTGTTCGTATTAACGCAGATGGCGTTGTAGCTAATAATCAGATATCAATCGCATCTCGCTTATATCCGGCCTTCCATGCGATGAAGATGTCCATCCGGGACCAATAACAGACGTTACTGACATCATTTTTTATCGCAAGGCACGTTATCTAAAATTACCTTGCTGACAATTCTGCTTTTCATGAGGTAAATCCGGTAAAGACTGCAACCCGTTGTTAGTGCGAATGATATTGATAAGCTCACGCAGAGCGGGATGGACGTATCGACGAGAGCTGTAATACATGTGAAAAGGATCGCCATATGCAGAATGCATGGGCATGACATTGATAAGAGTCCCCTCTGTCAGCTCTGCCTGAACACGCGATTCCAGCACATAAGCCAGACCAATCCCGGCTTTGGCCGCTGCAATTGTTGTCGCCGTGTCTTTCAGAGTGATAGAACCCGGTACACGCATACTGAAATTTCCTTCAGGCGCATCAAACTCCCAGCGGAAACTGGCATTATTTCCAAGTAACAGCTGTATACAGTTATGCGCGGATAATTCAGTTGGCCTGTTCGGTGTTCCATAACGATTTACATAATCAGGTGAACCCACCACTATCCAGCGCTGAGAGCCGGTCAGGGCCACGGCGACCATGTCCTCGGGCATCAGATGCCCATACCGCATACCTGCATCAAATCCTTCGGCGGTGATATCGACAGGCCGGTCTTCTACGACAACAGTCAGCCGGACGTCAGGCCACCTTGTCGCAAACTCTTTCAGGGATGGCGAGATCAATTGTGCAGCAGCGTCGGCAAAGACGTTAATACGCAATACACCAAAGCGTCCACGGCCAGGCGCGTTGACAGTATCCAGCGCAGAAGAAATCGTATCAAACCCGCTCGAAAGCTTTTCGGCTATCTCCTGGCCCAGCGCCGTTGACGATACCGATCGGCTGGTCCTGTTTAGCAGTCTGGCTCCCAGCCGGGTTTCAAGTCGCCTGATGGCATGGCTTACGGCTGAAGATGACAGACCCAGTTCAATGGCGGCGAGTTTAAAACTTCGGCACCGTAAAACAGTCACGAATGCCTGAAGATCAGCGAAATCAATACGCTCCATTTATAAGATGAACCTCATTAATCGATTCAATGAATCTGGCACATCTTTTAGCATAAGAATTCAGTGCCCGTAAACGCTAAGCTTTGTGATTACAGTCATATACGCAGGTGATTAAAGCCGAAGCGTACATTACAGTTCAGCCAGTGAGGGATACTCGTGAAAAAAAGAATTCTTGGTAAAACCGGTAAAAGCATATCTGAAATTGGCTTCGGAGCCTGGGCTATTGGAGGGACCTGGGGGGAAGTCAGCCTGGAGGATGCCAGAAGTGCTTTGCACGCGGCCCTGGACGCGGGTATGACCTTTATCGATACCGCTGACGTTTACGGTGACGGACGTTCTGAAAAAATCATTGCCGAGGTATTAAAAGATCGGGGCGGCGAACGTCCTTTTGTTGCGACTAAAATTGGCCGCCGTCTTTCCCCCCATGTAGCCTCGGGTTACACAGAAAAAAATCTCAACGAGTTTGTCGATCGTTCCCGCGATAATTTGCAGACAGAAACGCTGGACCTGGTTCAGCTGCACTGTCCGCCAACCGAAATTTATTACACGCCTGAAGTTTTCGCCGTTATGGATGAAATGATGAAGGCAGGAAAAATTCGCAGCTATGGGGTTTCTGTTGAAAAAGTGGAAGAGGGGCTTAAGGCACTTGAGTACCCGAACGTTTCATCTATTCAGCTGATTTACAACATTTTCAGGCAGCGTCCTGCTGAGTTGTTGCTGCGTGAGGCCAGGCGTCGGGAGGTGGGGATCATTGCTCGCGTCCCGCTCGCTTCAGGCCTGCTGACCGGCAAAATGAAAACGGACACAGTATTCTCAGCCGATGACCATCGATCTTTTAATCGTAATGGCGAGCAGTTTGATAAGGGCGAAACCTTTGCCGGTGTGCCTTTCGACGTTGCACTCGATGCCGTGGAGGAAATACGACGCCTAGTACCTGGTGATATCACAATGGCCGCATTCGCCCTGCGCTGGATTCTCATGAATGAGGACGTTTCTGTCGTGATCCCTGGTGCCAAAAACAAGGCTCAGTCAGAGGCTAATGCGCAGGCAGGTAATATCAATGCTCTTTCAGATGAAGTGATGACCGCCCTGCAAAAGATTTACCAGCAAACAATATCCCCATGGGTTCATCAGCGCTGGTAGTTACCTTTTTTAAATTTACACTGAAAACAGAAAGTTCAGCTGAGTGGTGTCTGCGGATGCAATACGTCACGGCCTGTTTCGCGCTGAGCAAAAAATTGATCTGTCCCGGCTGAAACCTCTGTAGATACAGGTCGCCACCGGACTTTGTGATAAATTCAGCCCACAGGGCGGGACGCGATAGCCTGTCGGATCTTTTGACAGGCATTTATGAATAAGAAAAAGGTAACGGACCGGCGTGAACTCATGAAGGACAGGGCGGTGCTCCGGGAAATTATCATAGCCATAAGGGCGATGATGAAACCCGGCAGTTCGCTGCCTGCAAAGGCGATGATCCACGTGCTGACTTACCCTTTTCTTTTTCTGCGGTTGCGCTAACCTGTGCGGCTCGCTTTTATATAGATGCTGTCACGCACGATGCAAAAATTCACGCTTCTTTTACTCAGCCTGGTGCTTCTGGGTCCGCTGGGCATTGATCTCTACCTGCCTACCCTGCCAGACATTGCGCTGGGGCTGAACACGCCTGTGACCACGATCCAGACAACCATTCCCCTGTTTTTGCTGGTAATGGGTTTAGGTCAGATTGTTGCGGGTCCGTTGGTTGATAATTTTGGCCGTAAACCTGTAGCCATAGCCGGGATCCTGCTTTATCTGCTGGGCAGTATTCTGGCTGCCACTGCAACCGGCTGGCCGCAGTTCCTTAGCGCGCGTATTGTTCAGGGTTGCGCGGTTTGCTGTACCGCCGTGGTGGCGTTCAGCGGCGTCAGGGATCGCCTTGAGGGCGAGGAAGCGGCACGAGCCTACGGATTTCTTAACGGTGCCCTGAATATTGTTCCGGCGCTGGCACCGATGCTGGGTGGTTTCCTGGCCGGTGCGTTTGGCTGGCGTGCCCCCTTCTGGTTTCTGGCCAGTTATGTGCTGGTCATTGGCCTGATGATCCTGCGTTTCCTGCCTGAAACACGTCCGGCCGGAACGCTGGCAGTCAAAGCACTTCCGCTTGTCCAGTACGCCAGAATCCTGCGTGAACCCCGCTTCCTTGCTTTTACGTTTGCTAATGCGGGTGCAATGGGCATGGTGCTGACCTACGTGTCGCTGGCTCCGCAGGTGCTGATGACCGAAGGCAAACTCTCTGCCCTGCAGTTTTCCATAGCCTTTGGCGCTAATGGCTTCTGGATTATGCTGGGCAGCGTGCTGGTAAATAAAATCATCCGCAAACTGGGCCGGTCCATCTGTCTGGCTTTTGGTAGTCTGGCAATGGTCTGTGGTGCTGTGACGATGCTGGCAGGCATGGCCATCTTCCCGGCAGAGATGCAAACCAGCTGGGCGTTATATATGTTCCCGGTGGCTATTTCGGTAGCCGGTCTGGCCTTTACGGTTGGCCCGGCAACCAGCTTTGCGCTGGAACCTTATAAACAGCAGGCTGGCGTGGCTTCGGCCCTGGCGGGATTTATTCAGATGGCGGGCGGCTCCTCTGCCGGTTTACTGGCGATGGCTCTGCCGGTAAACGAGAAGCTTGCGCTGAGTGCGATGATGATTATTGGTGCCGTACTGGCAGCGCTGGCGTGGAAATGCAGCAGGAATGTGCGCGGTACGCTTACCGCGCTTAAAACCAAATAACCCCGACCGGTACCCGCGGAGCAAGCGCACACGTCAGCTCATTACCAACGGTACCGGCAGCGTACGCCTCCTCATCAATCAGGACCTTTTTACCCCACAATTCCGCCTTGTTGCCGATACCTGCCTGTTGGTAAGGGATCAAATCCACAGTAATCATATCCACTGAAACTGCCCCAGCCCCCTGCGTTCTGACCCCATCAGTCCAGACCGGAGGGACCTGTGGGCGCGTGGCGGGTATTCCTGCCAGAACAACCGATTCTCCGCTTTTTCTTCAACGCGGACATAATCCTCAAGGCAAACCCGCTTTGTGCCAGAAGCAGACTCAGAAATACTCAGGTATGTCCTGAACACCCTGAACATCTAACCCTGTCAAAGGAGGTTTTTCGTTCATTACGGGAGGTTAACCTGTATTTAATTGGCATACAGGGGCATCTTAAAAGGGTGTGAAAGTGGGATTAACGGACAGGCGGGGCTGTCATTTTGTGCCAGCAACGTGCATGTATTATCATTATGCCAGGCTCCGGTACCGGCCGATAGTTCAGCCTCGGTTAACCTGGCACCACCTTTATTTTCTACCGTGGACAGGAAGTCAAAACTTCAGTTGAAGCGTATCGGCAAACTGGCGGTAATACAGCTCGATGAGTTTCTGTCCATTGTCCGGGGAGAACAGATACAGGCGCATGAGACCCTCAAAAACAAGGGACAGGCGCTCTGTCACTGCATGCGGATCGAGTCCGGCAGATATCTGGCCGCTGCTCTGGGCCGCGCGTATCCTGCTATGGACGCTGTCAATCAGGCCAGCTTCTGAATCACGAAGGAGTTCGGCAACATGTGTGTTACGCGCACCTTCACTGGCGATTTCAGCACGTAAAACCGCCACCGCGTGTCCCTCGGGTGTGAGGAAAATCTCTGCCAGCAGTTCTTCAATCGCCTTGCGACTGAAATCAGTACTCCAGAAACGGCTTATCAGATTGTGATGCCGCTGCAGGTCGAGTTCGATAAGCGCCGTGATGAGGACGTCCTTGCTCGGAAAGTACTGGTAAATGTTCGCAACGCTGACCCCTGCAGCCGCACCAATCTCGGAAATGGATGAGGCGTGAAACCCGCGTTGTATAAAGCAGGTTCGGGCCCCGTTGAGGATCTGGGTCATGCGTTCTTCACGCGCATGCTCATTCACGGGACGCCCGCGCAGGGGCTTGTCTGCATCAGTTTTCATTTTCACATTTTATTCCATTCAGGTAACACAAGGACGACACCGGAGTGGTGTCGTCCTCAGTTTGCAGGTCAGGTCAGCCGCGCAGTGGACGAACTGGCGATACGAGGCGATAAACGTCAGAGTGACGCCGGCGTAGCCTCAACGCTCGCATAGACCTTGATTTCCTGAAACTGCTCAATCGCACGTGGCCCGCAGAGGACGCCGATACCACTTTGCTTGAAGCCGCTCTGTTCGAAGTGCTCGGACATAACGCCCCAGCAGTTTAGCCAGATATGACCGGCTTGAACAGACTTGCCAACTCTCCGGCCACGCGCCGTGTCGTCTGAGAACACCGACGCGGCGAGACCGAATTCGGTAGCGTTTGCGCGCATGATTGCATCAGCTTCGTCATCAAAAATCTCGAAAGTCTGGACCGGACCGAAGACTTCAGACTGGATGACATCAGTGCTCAGGTCCTGTACTTCGATCAGGGTGGGGCGGTAGAACGCGCCTGAGGCCAGAGGGCCTTCATTCACGGGGCCGCCGCGCACCAGAATGTTTGCATACGATCCTGCTGCCGCGACCACGGCATCAACGCGCTGAACACTGGCCTTGTCGATCAGCGGACCAAGCTGCGCCTGCGGGTCTTCGCTTTCGCCGAGCCGGACATTCTGATAAGCCTCGATCAGTGCAGCGCGCAACCGGTCGGCGATGCCACGCTGGGCCAGTACCCGTGAACCGGTACAGCAGAACTGACCATTCATCGCGACCAGTGCCATGACGATCTGCGGTACAACCACATCCAGGTTTGCATCATCAAATACGATCAGCGGCGCTTTGCCGCCCAGTTCCAGATTCAGACGTTTGAGCGTTCTGGCGCCGTTGGCGGCAATGAGGCGGCCTACCTTAGTGCTGCCGGTATAGCTGATCATGTTCACCAGAGGGGAGTCGACCAGCATGGAAGCGCCAGTACTCCCGGTTTCGGTGATCACATTCAGTACACCCGGTGGCAACGATTTGACTGCAGCGATTGCCCGGGAAAACAGGGCATTGGTAAGCGCGGTCTGGTGCGGCAGTTTCAGCACCACAGTACATCCGGCAGCCAGGGCGGGAGCGACAGCGCGCACTGACAGTATGATTGGTGAATTCCATGGCGAAATAACACCCACAACGCCAAGAGGTTCGGGATCGGAATGGAAATGCATTCCCGGAGCGGCTTCAAGGGCGCGCCCGCCGGTCTGCAGCAGTGCCGTGGCGGCACCATAACGCAGCCACTCCACCGTTAATGCCAGCTCCCACTGAGTCTGCGCCAGCAGCTTGCCCCCTTCGCGCGCCAGCTGGATTGCTATCTCGTCCACCCGTTTTGCGACCTCGTCGGCCAGTTCAAACAGGGCACGTGAGCGCAGGGAGCGTTCTCTGGACCAGCTTGTCGTGTCAAAGGCAGTACGGGCGGCTTCGATCGCCTGACGTGCTTCGTCAGTGCCGATGTCCAGGTAGTTTCCCAGGGGCTGACCTGTTGAAGGGCTTATCGCCTGTCTGATCGTGCCTCCGTTGTTCCAGTTACCGTTGATCCAGTTTCCTGCAGCTTCAGTCATATTCGGGTGTTCCATGATATTTCCTTTCCGGGTATCCCGCGGATTGAACGATGCAGACACGGTGCGGGTAATCCCTTGTCTGCCTGGTTGACGCCGAAGCTAAAGGCTGCCCGTTTGCGTCGCGACAAATATAAAAGTAAGTGATCATTTATATAAATGCAACGTTATTTTACAGCGCTCAGATATTATGGGATTAACACTGCTGGCGTGGACGGGACTCGTCCTGGCGAGGATAGATGGTGATGGAACGAATACGCATCGCCGTGGGGTGGCAGCTCAAATCTTTTGCCGCCCGGTACAGATGGGCTGTAACTGCCCCAAATGTGAATCTTTGAGTAAGCGAAATTTTTACCAGGTTCAAACGAGGAGATCATGCTCAAAAAGAGCATGCATTCTGCGCGTAACGGGCTTAAATCCGGCCGGGGATCCCGGATTTCCGCCCCATTCATGACGGGGAGTCAGGATGCATCCTTCACCCCGCCGCTCATAACATTTTTGACACTGCTCCGGCCATCGCTGTTGCTCTGCGTCAGAGCAATTTCCTCCGGGAAAAATGGACGGCTGCCGCAATCTTCTGGTGTACCGCTGAATTGCCGGACTGTGCTTCCCGTCCGTGCCACACCGGCACTAAGCCTTACAAGTCTTTCAGCAGACTAGCCGACAGTTGCCGAAGCAGATTTAACTCTTCATCGTTCATCTGCATGGTACATCTCATCTTACCAGGCAGATCCAGCAGAGCCTCTTTCATCTCATTCGCCTTTTCAGTAAGAACGACATTTTTCATCCTTTCATCTCCGGCGACAGCCATCCTTTTCAGAAACCCCTTCGCCTCAAGTTTTTGTACAAGCGGCGTCAGCGTTCCCGAGTCAAATAATGTCTTCTGGCCAAGCGCCCGTAACGGGATATTGTCCTGCTCGTAAAGGGCCATAAGCACGACAAACTGTGGGTAGGTCAGGTCAAACTCTTTCAGCAAGGGCCGATACTGGCGGATTAGCGCGTTTGTTACCGAATACAAAGAAAAGCATAGCTTTTCCTCTAAGATGCTGTTTTTTTGCATTTAATTTTCTCCATGCAAACACACCAGAATTGTTTAAATAATATCTGCAATAAAGAATATTGCATGCAAGCTAAATTCGCAAAAGTTAAATGCCGGTAACAAGGCGATGCGCATAATTTTACTAAGGCCCGGTCATAAAAGCCGGGTCAGATGTCCTGAATTTTGCCTTATTTGCATTCTCCCTGTGGCATTTTCCGGGCAACCGGTTTGTTTTCTGCTCAGCAGCGAGGGCCGGGCATGTCTTTGAATACCGTGATTATCTCATGCTTACTGACCCCTTCTCATGAACGCCAGCGACGTCATTCACATAACACCCGAAAAAGGCACATAAAAAAACCATTGTATTTATATAAGTGATCGTTTACTTTTATATTCAACGTAAACGAGAGACCACTCGCTCAGACGTCAGCCAGGCAGACAAGGGATTACCTGCCCCGGGTCTGTGTCGGTTAATACGCCACATGTCTTGAGGAGAGATAGCAAGGAACGTCCGGATTTCAACGAAACTGCGCAAAACCGTATTGACTGAGTCAGCCCTAAGACCGGCCAGCCGCAGGGCAGTTAGCAAAACACTGGCTGTGAAGAGAGGCAGCTGGCGGCAGAGCGGATCAGCAGGTAAATCAGGATAACAAAATGCAGCATCTTCTAATTAACTGTTTTTAAAGACTTAATTAACTGAAGACCAGGATGTTCAGAAAAAGTTATTTAAATAATGTTTGACCGAAAGAATATTGCGTGCAAGTATTATCTACACAAGGAAGGTGCCAACAACAACCGGCACTCAACCGAATCATACAATCAACACACATCTAACGAGGCTTAATCATGAAAACCGTATCAGCTGTCCTGACTTCTGCTCTTTTCGCATCCGCCACCGCTGTGGCTTCCGAAAAACCAGTTAACCTTCCTGCTCCCACAGCCGGCGTGCAGGCATTTCTCAACGTACTGAACGCCGGTGACGGCAAGCCTATGGAACAGATGACCCCGCAGGAGGCCCGTCAGGTGCTGATCGGGGCACAGAAGGGCGTTACGCTGCCATCTGCGCAGGTTGCAGAAAAAATCATCACGGTAAACGGGCAATCCATTAAACTGAAAATCGTGAAACCGGACAACGCGACCGGCACCCTTCCTGTATTCATGTTCTTCCATGGTGGCGGCTGGGTGCTGGGAGATTTCCCGACCCATGAACGTCTGATCCGGGACCTGGTTCGTTCATCCGGCGCTGCGGCGGTATATGTGGACTACACGCCGTCACCGGAGGCCCACTTCCCTGTCGCGATTAACCAGGCGTATGAAGCAACCAAATGGGTAGCTGAACACGGTCAGGAAATTGGCGTCGATGGCAGCCGTCTGGGCCTGGTCGGTAACAGCGTCGGGGGGAATATGGTGGCCTCCGTGGCGCTGCAGGCTAAACAGTTTAACGGACCGAAGATCCGTTATAACGTGATGCTGTGGCCGGTAACGGATGCGAATTTTGACAGCACATCCTATAACCAGTATGAAAACGGCTATTTCCTGACGAAAAACATGATGAAATGGTTCTGGGATAACTACACCACTAACGCGTCAGACCGTAATAATATTCTTGCCTCGCCACTGCGGGCCACCACGGAACAGCTGAAAGGTTTCCCGCAAACCTTAATCCAGACAGCGGAACTGGATGTTCTGCGTGACGAAGGTGAAGCGTTCGGTCGCAAGCTCGATGCCGCCGGCGTACCTGTGACCGTGACACGCTACAACGGCATGATCCATGACTACGGGCTGCTGAACCCGTTAAGTCAGGAGCCCACCGTCAGAACCGCGCTGGAGCAGGCGGGCGCAGCGCTGCAGAACCACCTGAAATAATATCCGCATAAGGTATAAACAGCGCGGCCAGAGGCCGTGCTGTTTTGTATGAACCTGGCGCCTGTCTTCGCTAATTCCGGCTGAAAAACCGCTACCGGGCAAACCCGGTTACGCAGCCATGTTATCTTTGCTGTTAGTCCCCGCATCCATCTTGATGTCTGAATTCTGCTTTTCGCTCATAGTCGACCTGTAACACCGTGAATATGTCCGCCTGGTGCCAGAAGCAGACGCTATTGGCGTCGTATCATGTTATTAACCGTGAGCAGTTCATGAGGTATACGGTTCGCGCCATGTGGGAGTCTGACAACGAAGATTCCTCAGGGTCAATCGAAAGGGGGCACACGCGTTTTCAACACCACTGCACGCTTCATCAACCGAAAAATATAGCCGCAGCTGAGCGACGCCAGCGTTAGTGGTGTGTCGCAGACCTTTTTCCCACAGCTTCGGGAGACCAGTACGGCGCAGGCGGCTGACTATGAGCTTATCCCGCGTGGTATTCACTAAGACGCGCTGAATGAAGACCTGTCACTTGCAGCTTGATGAGTCCGGAAGCCTTCCAGGCCTGAAAGATCAGTTGGCTTCGCCCTGCAGCCGGTGCCGATAATGTTTCAGGACACGTGTGTCACGATCTGGTTTTAAATGAAGCCACGCAGCCCAGCAAATTTTAGCGACTCTCATTATCATGTCGTTCAGCCGCTCGCGCGTATTCGCGGTTCGCGTTTCCCCATTCGCAAAGCGGTTGTAATGCCCGCGCAAGCGTTCTTCCGAAATCGGTGATCTCGTATTCAACTCTAGGCGGTACTTCCCTGTAATCATGCCGTAATACAATGCCATCCGCTGTTAAATCCTTGAGCTGTTGTATCAGGACTTTTTCACTGATGCCCCCGGACAGACGTTTAAGCTCGCCAAACCGGCGTGGGCTGAACTGCAGATGAAACAACAGGACAGGTTTCCATTTCCCTCCGATATAACGAAGGGCTACATCAAGGCCGCAGACGGGTTCCATTCACTTTCTCCTTATACATACCTTTTGGTAGGTACTATTATAACTGAATGCATACCGTTACTATGCGTTTTCGCTCCTCAATCTGGATATAAAATTATGGGTAAGCTGGAAGGAAAAGTTGTCGTTATCACCGGTGCCAACAGCGGAATTGGTCTGGCATCGGCTAAACGTTTTGCGGCTGAAGGCGCGCAGGTTTTTATGACGGCCCGGCGTGCGCGTGAGCTGGAAGAGGCGGTAACTGAGGTGGGGCATGGCGCAACCGGCATCGCTTGTGATATTTCAAGGATGAATGAACTCGATGCCCTGTTTGAAGAAGTTCAGCGTAAGGCTGGTCACATTGACGTACTGTTTGCCAACGCCGGCGGGGGGGATTTCGCCTCTCTTTCAGCCGTGACCGAAGAACATTACACTCGCATCTTCGATACCAATGTTAAAGGTACCCTTTTTACCGTACAAAAAGCGCTGCCTTTACTGAAAGAGCGGGCATCCATCATCCTGACGGGGTCAACGAGTGCGACCACCGGCGTGCCTGAGTTCAGCGTCTACAGCGCCAGTAAGGCGGCCGTGCGAAATTTTGCCCGGGCGTGGATCCTTGAACTGGCTCCCCGTAAGATTCGGGTTAACGTACTGGTACCGGGCGCCACGTCAACTCCGGGCTGGCATGGTCTTTCGCCTGACGATAATTTCAACCGTGAAATGATACGCGCCGTAGAAGCCACCACTCCACTGGGACGCCTTGCTGAACCTTCGGAAGTGGCAGCCGCGGCACTGTTCCTGGCTTCAGATGACAGCAGCTTCGTTAACGGAAGTGAACTGTTTGTTGACGGTGGCTCAGCACAGATCTGAATATCATTTATATCAGAGCAAAATTTCATAAAGTCCGGTCAAACCGGACTTTATTGTCGGTAAATTAAGAAAATAATCCACCAGGAATAAGATAAGTACCGCCTGACATCCGGTTGCATGAACGCCGTAAAACCCGTATCTGAATCATGGCGACCCTATTTGCTCTGATTCAACGTCCGCAGATAACAGCAGCATGATAACCATTTCAAAAAAGCAGGCACACAACTATTGTGGCATCTGACAACGGTGTCGAACATCTTTTAGTGCCGGATTATCGTACAGAATGCATGAAATGTTATATCCCACGATGCGAAAATATATTGTGCGCATTATTGCAGCGAAATTATCTTAATCTTAAACTTTCAGAGCCTGATACCGCACAAAAAGCTTAAAGATAAGGTGCATTTAAATTGCCATTTATCCCCTGACTGTTATGGTGTTCAGGCAATCAACATACGAAGCACATAAGCATAAGAAAAGTTTTGACTCAAAGTTGCCCCACATCGGGGCTTTTTTTCAGCATTATTATCGCTACCGAAACTGGCAGTTAATCCGGAACGGCTTATTTACTGCTCAGGAAGTCATCCTGCTGTGTCTGGCGCTGTTCAGGTTTTCAGAAACGTGCCCGGTAATAATGCCCCAAAACCAGCAAAACTATGTATATATATTTTTTTAGTAACGATATTACTCATATGGAAAAAAAGAGAATCTGCAATCACCTCTCTATTCGTTATCAGTACTCCCCATCCTCTCCTTTTTATCTGGTTTACATTTATGAATGGAGGAGCGGGAAGTATATTTCTTCCGTTGCGTCTAACAGCAAAGAATCGTTATTCAAACAACTTAAGGAATATGCTCAACTGAATGAGCAGGAACAAGCCCATCTCCGCAGATTTATCCTCTGAATATTGTCTGTTTCACCACTTTCACAGACTCATGAACCTGTATGCAGTTCGCCTGCCACGATTGTTACGAGCCTGCCAGCCGGGCAGTTATCTTGTGACAATTTCAGACCCGGTTCTGTGAGTGGAATGATCGCGCGGAAAATTTTTTGAGCCACACTTATAACAGACATATTTTTCTTTTTTGGATTGTCCAACAGAGGAGGAATGTATGCAGTCAGTAAGTGAGAAGGGTGTCGTGTCTTCCCGGGATTTAGATTTTCTTGCCCGTAGCTTTGCCCGGATGCATTTGCACGGCCGACATCTGTGCACGGATGCAATAACCGGCAACATGGATGAAGACTGCCGACTGTGGTTCCTTGACCGTTATGACTTTTACGTTGAACAGCTAAAAGATAAGGAGTTGCAGGAGTAACCCCAGGCCGGGTGGTGTCAGCTGCCCGGCATTCCCTTTAAAGGAATGCGTTGTACCAGGCCTGCCAGCGTTATGCGTAGAGCCGCAGCTGGCGCAGGCCATTCGGCAGTTTCTTTATCAGCCTGCAGGGCTGTCGCTACTGGTGCCCGCGTTACCTGCCCTGTACGGTTCCAGCATCAAATCCGCTGATGAAGCTGGCTGTGTTGGTTGCCCGCTGGCGCAGCTGCACAGAACGCTCATAAGACTCGCTTAGGCAGTGTCGTCCCATATAGCACGTGAGCAGGCGTTCAGGAATGATCGGCTCACCGGAACAACCACACAGGCCATCCCTGACCGGCTCTGCGGACGTGACGCGGAAATAAAAATAGGCCTGCTTTTCAGCAGGCCCAATGAGTTTGAAATCGAATTAGGTAGGCATGTTACCCTGCCATCATCCATATGACGTCTGTGTCGGGCAGCGTCACTTCCCGATCAGGATACCGAGTGGGGGCTATGGCCTGGTTACAATTTAAGCATAGCACTGGTTTCGAAGCGGGTAGAAAAAAAAGCCTGCCCGGAGGGACAGGCTCAAAAAGCACTTACCAGGTTCTGATACAGTTGCCGGGTGCCTCCCGGTGGCTCGTTACCGGTTATACGAGCCGCAAGCATATTTACATTACATCAACCGGATTGCCCCGCCGCACAGGGGGATCCACCCTTGTTAAATCTAGTTGGGTTCATAGCGAAACGCCAGTTCCCATGTCAGTCAAAGAGGCGGCGATAGCGGACCCTGTAATACTTCAGCCTCGCCGTCATCGCAGATATCGAAACCCCGGGTCAGTTGCCATATCCCCCTGACAATCCGCCCCGTTTGCAGGTCTTCCGTTTCGCCATCGGTGTAGTAAGCCACCTGAACCCTGCCGTTATGCCGTATCCAGTAGAAACCTTCTGTCATAAGTCATGCCTTCTCTGAATTCTGATAGCCATATAACACGCTCTTAATATTAACGGGTATTTGCGCATGAAAACGGGGATCCAGAGCACACCGCGCTGTACCGCCCGGAAGTGCGCTTGGCGTACGCGGAGCGGCAACAACGGGCCCACTGTCAGCCGGGCCATGAACCGGTGCTGAAGTCACTCCGTTATGGCGGTTCGCCCGGACGGTATTTATGAAGCATACGCTGAAGCCAGTGGAGTTCCCCGGCACGTACGGAAGCCCTGTCAGGTAAAGCCATGCCCTCCCGGATTTACCGGTGTAGTCCTGTCCGGGCAGCGCAGGAGACAGCCCGCAATGCATGACTGCCGTTATAACCCTTTAATCAGATCCGCCAGATAACCGTTACTGACGCAGGATAAAAGGAATCTGGCGTTGCTGTTGTGATTGTGGTGCCGGTAATAAAGCGACCGGATTTCATTATATTTTCCCTCTGCCAAAAGGTTCTGCAGTTCCGCGTGCCGGGCCGCATGGTAAGCCAACCACCGGATATGCCCGGCCAGGTTATGTTCACGATCGACACGGGATTCTATCTGGCTCATGACAGCTGTCAGTTCGCTATCGGATGCAGCAGAGATAAGCGCTCCCGCAGCTTCATGATGCTGCTGCAGTTTAAGGCAACTGCTCCGCAGAAAACTGAGGTCCTTCAGTTGCCCCGGAACGCCGTTATCATAAAGGCGTAAGCCCTCATGCCAGACACACCAGGCGACGTGCTTATAAAGCGATTGCATATCCACAGACATAGTGCCTCCGGTCGCGCCCGTTAAAATTAATATATGCGCCATGCGGCGGGAAAAATCAGTACTACGTACGCCTGAAAAAGCCCCGGCGGTCCCGAAAATAGCAGATTAAGCATGTGCTCCCGCTTATTTCAGATAAAAAACACCTGCCGGCATTTATGAGTATTTGCGAAGGGAACGTTATATATCCTGTACTGAAGCGGAGCCTGAGGTGAGAATTTGTGACTCAGGGAGTGATTTCCTGTAGGGCTGTACGTTATCCTGTCAAAGCATTTTCTTTATAATATATATTATTTAGTAATGTAACTATTGTGAATCGCAAGGAGTTGATGCTTTTCAGCCCGGATAATGCAGGAGAAAAATATGCCCTCCATACTGCTGTTTATTGAGGATCATGCACCTCGTCGTCTGGAGATAAGCGAATTCAGGACGCGTATAAGCTATTTGTACCCTGACAATGTGGCACGGGAATTACCCGTAAAAGTGATTTTCGGCACATTTTTAGACGGTAAAGGCAGCGCCGTACTGGTTGCTGCCGACAGGCTGGTCACACGCGATGAAATAGCCAGGGCGCACAGGCGTCTCATCGCCTGGCCGGATTTAGCGAAAACAGGCTGACCGGGTCCCGGCGAAAGGCCGGGTAAACCTTTTATAATAAGCGTATGCAACGTGGCAGCTCTGAAAGAGTCCTGTTCATTAAAGCCGACAATCCAGGCTACTTTTTTGGAGATAGCCTGCCGGGTTGCCCGTAACAGAAACAGTAAGCCAGCCCCCGACGGGACCCGAAGTAAAGTCCCCCGGTCCGGCAACGCCGCGACCGGCTGCAGAATTGCCAGGGTTTATGAAGAAATTAAAGCCCGAGGCGCAAATTTCATAGATACGGCTTTCTGAACGTTCTTTATGTGAAGCTCCTGTCAGAGAACAGGAGAAGATACCCATAACTAAACTCCGGGGGCATATATACTTATACCGGGCGAAGTTTCCGTAAATCCTAACCCTCCCTTCAGGATAAAAAATGGAAGATGAACTGAAATTATTAAACAGCATCCACGACTTACGGGCAGCAGCCCGCGAAATGCCCCTGGAATTTCTGGAGATGGCGCTGAAAAAATTCAGGCTCGTTGTGAGGGAACGCCGGGAAAAGGAGTCAGCCCGGCAAAAAGTGCAGGATGAGCGTAATGAGAGACTGGAGAAGCTACGCCTGCTGCTACCTGAAAAAGGCATCGATCCGGCAGAACAGGTAGCCAGCCCAGAAAGCGATAATAAGTCTGTAAAAGTACGGACTCCCCGTATGGCCAGATATCGATATCAAAATGAAAACGGCAAAACCAGAACCTGGACGGGACAGGGACGAATGCCAAAGGTCATTGCGGAGCAGCTGGCTGCAGGCAAGTCACTGGATGATTTTCTTGTCTGACCAGGCCTGAATCAGTTATTTGCCTGTCTCAGTGTCGGAAAAAATCCGACAGGCATCTCCGTCCATCCTGCTGTATATCAGGGATATATACCGGTTAACATCAGTGGGCGGTTAGAGATAATGATAAAAGACCTGCAATAATGTTCCTGAGACTCCTTGCATGGTTTTTGCTTTTCCCGAAATTACAGGTGAATCCCCGCGCCCCGGCTTCTTAATTTTCTTCTCTAATCAAACTGATATGTCATTCAGATATGCCTGTTTCTGCTAAGTCTGTAATGCTGATTTACCGGAGGCCCGGGCAGTAATGTCAGGGAAATAAATTCTATAATGAAGGGGCGGAAATAACAGGGATCCAAAAAGTGCCAGTACCCGACATCTGAGTGGCACTGGCCAAAATCTGAACCATATTATTAGAAGGAGATTATAGTAATTTAAGTCAGGGATATTCCAGCCCCATTTTTTCATGTTGTCAGTACATGACTGAAAATGCGTTATATTCTTCTGATTAAGAAATATCTCAAAATAATACCGGTACTTTCAGTGTTAAATTATTTCACAGCAGGCAGACAAGGCGCTTAAATTCCGGTTATCAGGCATGCTAAACCGGGCGTTCTGATTCTGGATGCCCGCGCACAGTTAACGCTGTGTGCGACCTGTAAAAATGACGCCTGTGTCCGGAAAAACAAGCGAAAGCGGGAAGGGTTGTATGCCGCTCCTGGCTGTCTGCTCTGCCATGCCATGGAGAGGCAGAGAAGGGATCCCGGGCGTCCGGGCCTGCTTCATGAAAACCTGACCCGGCAGGGCTGACGGACCCGGCTATAGACCGCTTACCGGAACATGCCGTGCTTCAGGAAGCCAATGATTTCAGATGAACTCGCCTTCGCCGCGGTAAGGGGCTGGCAGCAATACCGGACAAACGCATTGTCCGCCTGAGCCTTCCTGCCGTTAATTTCCGGCTGTATGTTTATTTTTTCTGATGACGGCCCGTCTGAAAAACAAACAGTTCTTCCACAGCACCCTGCAGCATGCGCGTTTCAGCTGCGTGTGACGAAACACCGCTGTGCTGAACAGCAAAAGCCTCATTAATTTCATTCTTCAGTTGCGCACGAACGTTATCATCCAGCCGCATGAGGATGGCAGTAACAACGATATTCAGCGCTTCAGCCTGAATAATAAGTTCTTTTTCAGACTCATGCTGCTCCGCAATAGTATTAACCAGCTCCGCCAGTAATGCCCTCATATTTAATTCCCTGTGCAAGACAACATGAAGCAAATGTATAGCATGTTTTTATTCAGGGTGGGTCTGACCACTTACCCTGACCGGCAGACCTGTAAAAAAATATGCGTCCGCTCGCATAACCCGTCAGACTGAATACAGCGACGGCACGGGATCCATGCGCCGGGTCACACCCTCAGGATGGTTTATGCTTATCAGGACCATGACTGTTTACTGAAACTAATTCCAAGGAGAGACGTATGTTAACTCAAGAGCAGAAGCAACTGGTTAAAGATACCGTCCCGGTGCTCAAGGAAAATGGCGTTGCGTTAACGGATTACTTCTATAAAAGGATGTTACGTAATAACCCTGATTTACAGGAAGTTTTTAACATGGGGCATCAGCGCAGTGGCGCCCAGGCGAAAGCTCTGGCAGGCGCGGTGCTTGCCTATGCAGAAAATATTGACGACCCCGGGGTGCTGGCGCCGGTCATTGAGCTGATTTGCCACAAACACGTGAGCCTGAATATTAAGGCCCCGGATTACAGTATCGTCGGTGAGAATTTACTTTATTCCATCAGCGAAGTGCTTTCCGTCCCGATGGAGAGCCCGCTAATCAGCGCCTGGGGTGCCGCGTATCAGGATCTGGCCGAAATATTTATCGGGGCCGAGAAAAGACTTTACGATGAACGCCGTAACACGCCCGGCAGCTGGCTGGGCTGGCGCACCTTCACCGTCAGCAGGAAAGTAAAGGAAAGCGAGGAGATCACGTCTTTTTATCTGAAGCCCGAAGACGGACAGGCCCTGCCTGATTACCGGCCGGGACAGTACGTGACGCTGCGCGTCCTGGTTCCTGAACTGGGCCTGAAGCAGCCGCGACAGTACAGCTTATCCGCCAGGCCCGGGGCTGACTACCTGCGTATTTCCGTGAAACGCGAAGATCCGCGTAAGGAAGGGCAGGACCCGGGTTACGTCTCATCAACGCTCCATAATGCCGTCAGTGAAGGCGACACGGTGGAACTGAGCGCCCCGGCGGGCAACTTCTTTTTATTAAATCCCGAAGTGGACAATGTGCTTATCAGTGCGGGCGTCGGCCTGACGCCCATGATGTCCATGACCCATCATCTTCTGGCAGAAATAGCCGATCCGAATACTTCCCTGAAAGCGGACCACGCGGCACAGTCTCAGGACAGGAAGCAAATATTTTTCCTCCATGCGGCCCGCAGTTCCGACGTCCATGCCCTGCGCGAGGAGCTGGGTGCCCTCGCTGAGCAGAACAGCAACTTGCATATTTTTATTGCCTATGAACAGGTAAAGGAAACTGAGGTGCGCGGGGAAGATTACCATGTGCTGGGCCGGCTCGATCTCAGCGCTGTGCCGGCGGAATACCTGCCCGAAGACGCCGACTATTACCTGTGCGGCCCGGTTCCGTTTATGCATGAACAGTACCGTTCCCTGCTGGCGCTGGGCATTGCGAAAGAGCGCATCCACAGTGAAGCCTTTGGTACGGGAGGGGTGGGTATCTGAGCCCGGGATGAAACAGATTGCGGGGGGCCTTCGGCCCCCTTTGTAACCGGCAGGAATGTCTGCCAGCACGTTTTACAGGGCTTGCTTCCCACGGCGAGGCCGCCGCTTACCATGTCCTGTTCCCCCCTTCCGGCATTTTGAAACCTTCTGCAACAAAACATAAGTCCGTTGTGTCTGCACCTGCTGCAGGCAGAGATCCGACTCTTACTTTTTCCGGATCTGACCGGATGCGGAGACAGGACAGCAGGCGGAGCGGGAAAAGATTTGGCGCGTTTCAGACCGATTGGCGTGTTTGATGTAAAGTTGATGCAGAAATACCAAATTGAATCATTTACGTCAGTATGCAAATACCATTTGCTTATTTTTATAACTAAGTAGAAGATGCATCATAATTTATAGCTACAAGGATTACTTCATGCCTGCTTCAGTTACTCCTGATTTGCCGCTGCCGGGGCGCGGCGACCTGCGCACCCTCACCGTGCGCAACATTCCCTCAGCCGTGGACGAGGCGATCACAGAGCAGGCCAGAAAAGCAGGCCGCTCAAAGAGCGACTTCCTGCAGGAGTTTCTGGTGGCCACGTTCGGGGACCTGATCGGGAATTTTATCCGCACCAGTGAGCTGGTTGCCCTGATGGATCGGGAGATGGCACGCATGATGGACGCCGAGCTGAGGGAAAGCCCGTATGATGCCGGGCTGACGCTGGACGGCCACCGCGAGTTCTGCCGCATCCTGGGCATACTCAGCGAGGCCGACCTGCAGCGCATCATGATGGCGGGGGTGCCGCACCTGTCGGTGCGCGCGCGGCAGCTGCACGGGCTGACCCGCCTGTCGCAGGGCGCATCCCTCTACGCAGCCCTGCTGGCCGAAGCGGCGACGCGGGATGAGAAAACGCTGCTGACGCTGCACCGGTCGCTGTTTCACATGATGGACGAAGAGCACTTTATGCGGGAGGCCGGAGAGTTCCGCGCCGCGATGCGGCTGCCGCCGCTGGAACGGGAAGATTTCTGACAGGCTGAAGCGAGGAAAACTACCCTGAGGAGTGGTTTTTCCGGTACTGTTCCTGAAGCGTAAGGTTGCATCAGCATTGACCTGAGCCGAATTAGTACTGCCGCGATGACGCGAAAAAGTTTTTTAATCCCGATATTCATTCTCCTGTATAAAGCCGGAGCGTTCAGTCAATAACATTGCAAAAGGCTGAATAAAAACTTGTTTTGATAAGTGATCTAAAGGAATACGATTATGTTGATTGAAACGCTCTATATTTCTGGATTCAGAAATTATCATGAGGCTCAAATTAATTTCAGAGAGTCAACGCTGATTATTGGCGCTAACGATATCGGGAAAACTAACCTTCTTTTTGCACTCAGACTTTTACTGGACAAAAGCCTGTCTGAGTTAGATCTGGAACCTAG
The DNA here is from genome assembly GCF_025566055.1 of Leclercia tamurae. GTDB lineage: Bacteria > Pseudomonadota > Gammaproteobacteria > Enterobacterales > Enterobacteriaceae > Enterobacter > Enterobacter tamurae. Next base: position 86,308 of record NZ_JAMHKS010000063.1, on the reverse strand, counting down.
GGTTAATGATTTCCACATAGACCCGGATGGCGTACAGTCACAGGAAATCGAAATAGTCGTCCGATTTGGTGAAGTCAGGGAAGATGCTGTCATCTCAAAACTGAGTGGATATGTTAGTGAGGATGATGAGCTTTATATTAAGTATCATGCTTGTCAGTCCACAATGGATTTTACAATCAGCTTAAGCCACGATGGTTTAAGTTACGATGAGGTGCCAAACCGTTTTTATCTGAAATATCTTAGCCTGAAATATATCAATTCCCAGCGAGACCTTGAGAAATATATCCGTCTGGAAAAAAAGCATCTGTTGAGGCTGGCACAGGATGTTCGCAGTGAAGAGCAGAGCCAAAACGACGGCGAGGTATTCACTGTCCTGAACCAGTTGCTGGCCGAGGTAAATGAAAAGGTCCGTGAGATCAGCTACGTAGCTTCGGCGACTTCAGAGCTTAATACCGAACTTCGTAAGTTGTCTTACAACCATGAGCGGCTAACGGTACAGCTGGATACGGGCGCGATAGGCATAGACCAGTTCATTGAGAAACTTGAACTCAGTGCCAGCACTAACGGTAAAAAGCTCATGCTGGGTGGAGACGGGTTTAATAACCAGATACTCCTCGCACTATGGAAAGCCAAAAGCCTTCGAGAACATGATGTCACCAGTGAAGTTGTCATTTACTGCATTGAGGAGCCGGAAGCCCACCTGTTTCCACATCAGCAAAGAAAGCTTGCTTCTTACCTTATCGAAAACCTGCCAGGTCAGTCTATTGTCACCTCTCATTCTCCCCAAATTGCCGTTAACTTCCGCCCTGACTGTGTTATCAGGTTATGTGCAAGCAAAGGTTCCACAAAGGCGGCAAGCAACGGATGCTCTGCCTGCATCAGTACTGCCTGGGACGAAATGGGATATCGGATGAGTATCATTCCGGCAGAAGCATTTTTTGCCAGTGCGGTACTCTTGGTTGAGGGGCCTTCAGAAGTGATCTTTTATACTGAGCTTGCCAAGGCACTAGGTCTCGATCTCGATCTCCTCAACATCAGCATTCTGTCCGTCGATGGCGTACAGTTTGAAGTTTACAAAAAAATACTGCAGGCCCTGCACATTGGCTGGGTGGCACGTACGGATAATGATGTGGCGAAGGTACCGCACAGGCAGGAGTGGAGTTATACCGGAGCGAACCGTGCGCTGACGCTATGCGGGTTGTCAAAAGGCGGACATGTGTCCCACGAAATCACGTCACGGGAACGGCATAATGAATGGGGAAGGGTTACTCCCCTCATTAACGCAGGTGGGGTATTTCTTTCAATTACTGATCTTGAAGGCGACCTCTCTTGTGATTTTACTGCACACCTCCTGGATTTCTCAGGGGCAGCAGATGCTGATGCTGCGGCTGATTTCCTTCGGGACAAAAAGGCGATAAAAATGCGGTCATTACTGAAGCACAAACGGCAATTTTTAGCTGAGCTGGCTGATAAAGATATTGCCCGTCCACTTTTAGCAGTGCAAAAACTAGTGCGGGGTGAGAAATGAGGCTGACTGCTGAACAACAGGATGCTGTGGACTTTACGGAAAACCTCGTCATTACAGCCTGCCCGGGAAGTGGTAAAACAACAATTCTTACCCATAAAATTTCCCTGGTGCTGGCAGGTTGCAAGTCACATCAGGGCGTGGTGTCTTTGTCTTACACGAATAAATCCAGCGATGAACTCAAGGCGCGGTGTATGACTTTAAGCAAAGACATTAAGGCTAGCTTTTTCGGGACAACAGATAAGTTTTTACTGAGCGAAATAGTGATGCCTTTCATGAAACATATATGGCGCTGTCCGTCAACGGGGCTGGAAGTAATTAAAGCCAGTAACTTGGATGCGGAGGATAGGGAAATTCTTTCCCCGTATTACATGCCCGATAATTTGCCAGAAAATAACACAGAACATGGTATGGCCGCTCTGGAAAGACTGTATGAACGGGGCGTAATTATACTTGAAATGGTTCCTCTCATGGCTTTATACATTATGAGTGCATCTCTCGCGTGTCAGCGATATTTAAAAGTCAGATATAAAGGGATATTTGTTGATGAATATCAGGATACAGGCTTCTTTGCTCACCAGATATTCAGGCTACTCGCGGGATTAAACATTAAACTTACTGTAGTCGGGGATGTTGACCAGTCCATTTATCTCTATGCGCATCGCAGCGCAGACTCTCTCAAAGATTTTATCCGCCACCCTGATTTCACTCATAAACAGATCACTTTGAATCATCGATGCCATCCTTCAATTATTAACTATGCAAACCGGTTGAAAGATCCTGAGTGCATGCTGCTTGAAAGCGACAACCTTGTGGTTTATCACAAAAGTGTGACAGGAGATCAGGCCAATATCGCTGCCTGGATTGACGCTCAAGTGGCAGGATTAAAAAAGCATTTTTCCATCGAGAATAATAAAGAAATTGCCATACTAGTCCGGAGCAACCTGTGTGCTGAGCTGATTGCCGACAATCTGAGAACGGCCTCAAGAACATACTTGGACGATAACTTAAGTAAGGCCGGAGATAAGATATCAGGGCTAGTTAAAGCATTGCTGCATTACAGATACAATAAAAAAACAACGGCTCAGCTTGTCCTTGATGATTACCTCAGCGCTGTTGCCAAACGGAGCGACGTAGTTCTGGCACGCAAACTCATCCGGCAGGTACGTGTCACTTCTGATGCCAACCTGCCAGAAGCTATCAGACTGGCTGTTTTTTCATGTACCGGTTGTGAACTCAGTGGGACTCACATTACCGGAATAAACGATGCGCTTACGGTACCCCGCATTAAAAACAACTATTTACATGTCCGGGACGATGAAGTCCAAATCATGACGTTGCACAAATCAAAGGGGCTGGAATTTGACGTCGTAATACATCTGGATCTGTATGACTGGGTGTTACCTGCAAGGGAGTATGTGAAAGGCAGCTACGATGTAATTTTTCAGAATGAACAGCAGTGTCTCAATCTTCACTATGTGGGCGTCACCCGCGCCAGAAAGGGAGTAATCCTGATGCATTCGACAAAACGATATAATGCTAAACGAGAGCTAAAAACGGGGAATCCCTCTCAGTTCCTTACAAGGCCGGGACTGAAAGGTTTATTTAAAGAACTTTAACAACGCTGCTCCAATGCTGAATAGCCATGGATACTCGAAAACCATTAAACCACTATATGCGTAAAAATATGTGTTTACTGCCTGCCAATGTAAGGGATAGACCTCACCAGTCCCGCCGGAAATATGACAATGCAGGTAATCTCTGCGGTTGCTGAATTTGAGCGGGATCTGCTGCTTGGACGTACGCATGCCGGGACTGCGCGGGCTAAGGCTTTCGGAAAGCGTTTCGGCCGCCCGTCGGCTCTGGATGATGAACAAAAGAAAGTGGTGTTCCTGCGTTTAAGTGAAGGGAAGAGTATCAGCACAATCGCCCGGGAATTTGACACTACTCGGCAGACCATTCTAAGAGTAAAAGCGATAATAGAAGACGCTGATGCTCGTTCGTGAGCTTCTTACTGCGTATGTCCGCTTTGTGCCAATGGCGGACGTTGCCGACCAGGCTCTTCCGCCAGAACACCCCCCCGTCCGCTCTGAAAACTGAACTGGCCCTCCTCCTCGCCGCCCTGAGGCAAGAAACGTGCAGACTGGACGACATGGCCGTCACTGACATGCCTACAGTCGGAAGCGTGCCATCTTCTACGTCATGCGGTCTGGCTGCTGACGTACTTGGATGCGCGGGCCATAGATCATGAGGGCGGGTTCTTTCTGCTGCTGCATGACGTGGCCACCGATTGCGAAGGTGAGGTGGAGAACACTCTGGCGTCACTGCAGGCCGGCAGCGCTCGGCGGGCTTCCCGGGTGCCGGTGTGAAGGGCATTCCGTTCCCGGTGCCGGCAGGCGGCGGTTCGCTCTGCCCGAAAGCCGGTACGGGTTAGAGCGTGGCCAGTGCAGTATTGAAAACCCGGGGGCATCTGGTCTGCCTGCATACCGGCATGTAATACTCAGTGTTCATTCAACCAACCTGCGCAGATACAATGCAACACGTGATTACCCTAATTAAAGCCAGACTAATTCAGGCTGATCTGAAAGAAATAGATCGGGAGTTTGGCGAAAAAGGCGTTGGCAGTTTGTTCACGATGATCCTGTTCAAACAGGCACTCATCTCTGTTGCCAACCTTGTCGATTTTGAGCTCACAGTAAGGCTGATGTACCGGGAGCACCCTGAGCTTTCATTATTATACCGTCAGACCTCAGCCGAATTTGAGTTTGCCAAATACCTGCGCAATAAATTTGTCGGGCATATCAAGCCCGAACTCCTGGGTAAAGCGTTGGAGTGGCGTCCCGAGATGCGCCAGTTTCTGAATATGATGTCTGACAGTCAAATCATGGAATTGTATAACAACTGGATCCTCGAAACAGCGATAAACAGTTACGTGAACCCGGACGGAAAACATAAAGTATTTGAAAGTGAAACTGCTCTGGATTACCCGGCAGACCGGACACGTTTCCTTATTTACATGACGAAAATCATTAGGAATGGCATTTCATTTCTTGAAGCACTGATCTCAGCCATGGATATTGACTATGAGCGGTTATGTAACCCAGATTTAGGGGAACAGCTGAGGCTCGCGGTTATGGCCGGGAAGACCGATTTCGAATTTATCAAAAAATAAATATGTCACAAAAGGGCATTTCGCAGTCCTTTATCTGGCTGAGGATTAAAATTAAATGGGGTGTACGTGATAAAAATGTCTGGATATCGCTCGTAGCAGACCTTCAGTTCGGTCAAAAGGTCTGCTGAGTGCCAGGAGCGGACGTTAAGTCCTTAAAATTGCCATAAGTTTAATGATGGCGGCCATTTCTTCGGAGTGTCTGCGTGATCCTAACTGTAGATGATGTCCCTGCCGATATCATTCAGCTGAGAAAACGCAATAATCGCGAAGTAAAACTCGCCTCAATTCCCGAATTTACAGGAAGAGTTATCGCCAGTTGGCTGCCCTTAGAATCTTTATTAATTGGCGTCCCGCATTAGGGTCATTTTTATATACTCGCATAGCATTTCGTTTGAATATTGCCGGATAACTACAGGATAGTAAGGGGGTCAAAACAAACATCAAAACACCCGCTCCAAATGCCGCTAAACCATGTAGCCAGCTAATCATTGACAAAGGAATTAAAAAAAAGCAGTAATGTGCATAAAAAAATAACTGTGTGCTGATTTGAGCCCATTTAGGTATCAACGCCCTGGGATCTATCTCATAAAATTGATTTTTAAAGAGTATTTCTTTAGCACTAGTCCTCATACCTATAAGCCATAAAAATGGAAAGTAAGTTAGTCCAAACAACGCTATCACAACTAAATTCCAGTTATACATGTCTACATCCATATTTCTTCTAGCTCTGTCAGATTTTCGCACAAGTTATGCTCACAGGGAATAAGATAAGTTGCGATGTCATTACCTTGTTTCGGAGCTTGATCCTGCCAGTGCTTAACGCCACAAATATGCTACTTGTTAATGTCCGCTTCTCGCTCGAAGCGGACCTTACGTTCCCACCTGCCTTTTGCCTTGAACTCTTTTGTGCCGTATCTCGTTTGCCCTTCCATACGATTAATCAGTCCAGATCCGGCTTTGCCTTTTTTCGGATCTGCTCGCTAAAGGATAGCGAGTGTATGTAGATGCTGTATTGTACGTACAGTATGTATTAGTTGTATTGCATGTGTATTGTGTGTTTTTTACACCGGGAGTACGATGACGCCATTCCCTGTAAAACCGGAGCCAGACCATGACCACCCTCTCCCCGGACACCGTGCGCCGCATTGAAGACGCCGCGGCCGCCCTGATGGCCGCCGGCACCCCGAACCCGACCAACGAGCAGGTCCGTCAGCACCTCGGTGGCGGCTCCCTGTCCCACATCTCCCCGGTGATGCGCGCGTTCCGCGCCCGCCAGCGCGAGCAGGCCGCTGAACAGACCACGCCCCTGCCTACAGAGCTGGCGCAGCTGCTGACCGGTCAGCTGGGGCTGCTGTGGCAGGCGGCCGTGAAACAGGCTGAAGCCGGGGCCTTGGCGGCGCGCGAGCAGGCCGACGACGACATTGCCCGCGCCGACCAGGAGCGGGATGAGGCGCTGGCTAACTTGGCCACCCTGGAAAGCGAGCTGGCGGTGCTGCGGGAAGTGGTGGCTGAACGTGACCGCCTGCTGCAGGAGGTACGCGAGCTGCGCGCGGAGGCGCTCCCGCTGCGCGAGCAGGTGGCCCGCCTGACCGCCACCGGCGAACACCTGGCGGCGCAGCTGCAGGACACGAAAGCGGAGCTGAAGGAAGCCCGGGAGGGCGGCCGTCAGCTTCAGGCCGAACTGCTGGCCCTGGCACGCCATGACGGGAAGGTGAAAAAATGAGAGAGGAAACCACGTTTCGCATCCGGGCGTTTCGCCAGGCTCTGGAAAAGGCTGTCCGGGAGCTGCCAGAAGAATACAGGAACGGATCACGCTGGTGTGAGCTGAAAAACTTCCCGGCCGGCAGCTGCAACCTGGCCAGCAATTGCCTGGCGCAATACCTTAAAGACTGCGGTGAAAGAGGAGAACCTGGCATTCTGTTTATGTGCGGGAATGAGACTTTCCGTAAGGCAGAAAACTCCACTGTTCATGGCCATGTCATCGTCATACTTGACGGTGAATACATCGACCTGACCCTAGACCAGTTTGATGAATATACGGACTACATATCGGCTGAGCCACTCGAAACCGGCGGCGTACTTGGCACGCTGCTGAGAAAAATCCCGCAGTATGAAGGAGAAATAGAGACCCGCAGGATAAACCTCGATCGCCTCCAGGGAATTTACGCATGGTTACGGAACCGCGCCGACGCAATACTGAAAACAGATCCTGAATGGCAGGCCCGGGAACGGTCGATAGAAGAAAGAAGGGAAGACGCTGCTAAGGCGTTCCCGTTTCTCTCTGACATTCAGAAAACTGAGTGCGAACAGGGCCCGAACAGTCAGGAGGCTGCCAGATGAAGATTTATCATTACACTGACCTGAACGGCCTGAAGGGCATCATCGAATCAGGTTCACTGTGGGCGACGAACTTTTCCTTTCTCAATGACAGCAACGAGCTGACTCACGGCATGAATTGCCTTGAGAATGCCCTGCAGTACCTGAGGGACGACTTTAACCCGAAAACCCTTAAGTCATCGAACAGGCACTGACGCACTTCAGAATGCACCGGGCTGCTCACGCCTATAACCTTTCGTTCTGTCTTGAGCCCGACCTGTTAAGCCAGTGGCGCGGTTATGGCAGCTCTCAGGGCGTGTGTCTGGAATTTGATGATGACGAACTGGCTGACTCCCTGGAACTCATGCACTACCAGGTGTTTAAAAACCGGGTAATCTATACCAAAGAGAATTCCACGGTTGAAGCCCGGAATGAGATCCTCGCTTTCTTCAATGCCCCTGAAGTGCAGGCTGCCATAAGCCAGGATGCGATATATGAACTGGGCTATGCAGCAAAACTGGCTCACAGTCTGCCGCCTTTTTTCAAGAATGATGGTTTCAAAGAGGAGCAGGAGTTCCGGATGGTTATCCTGCCGGACAGGCCTTTTGAGGGGGTCAATTTTCGTGTCAATGATAATGGTCTGGTGCCATATCTGATCGTCAAATCAAAAGATAAGCTGCCACTGAAAAGCATCAGAATTGGCCCCCGCAGTAACAGATCAATGATGATGGAGGGGATAGCATTTCTGTTGCAGAGTAAGGGGTATAACAGTACACGGATTTCGTTTACAGAGACGCCGTTCAGGTAAACTCAATTGAAAAGTACAAACTATTAGGGATCAGTATGTTGGATAAAGTCTCTCAAATAAAATTGGCAAAAATCCTGGCAGATAAGTTTAGCGAAGGCGACTGGCAGGAGCTTTTTGCTGTTACATCTTGTGAAGATGTTCCGGAAGGGCTATATCAATTCTACCGGCATGTTCACTGGGACAACCCTGAGCTGAAAGGAGTGGCCATCTCCGCCATAGAAAGTACTCTGGCCAGAGACGCTGACAACCTTGCGAAAATCTGGGCGCTTGATAATGTTCAACGCTTTATTAACAATGCCGACGCTGATTTATTCAATGAGATAAAGGACATTGTAAATCAGAACGGGCAAAGAAATGTTTCAGCAGCCCCTTCGAAAAATGTGAATGAAAACATCTACCAAGCCCTGCAGGATGCAGAAATGTTGCTTAAGAACCATGGACCACACCGGGCCTACGATCGTGTTCATACTGCTCTTCATGCTTCATTAAGACAAATGTGCGCTAATCATGGAATTGCGACCAACACCACGAATGATAATGTTCCAGGCTTGCTTGCCCTGATTACTGCGCATCTTAAGGCGTTGCCGGATGATGGAAGAAATGAAGACGTGTTTAAAATGCTGAGATCGTCTGGCTCCATACTGCATGGGATAAATAACCTGCGTAACAATTACAGTATGGCCCATCCTACTGAAACTTTGCTTAATGAAGCCGATGCGCGTTTTGCTATCAATCTGGTTCGTTCCATCATGACTTATGTTGATGAGTTGCTTTAGTTTTAATAAAAATACTAAGTTCACAGTGAACAGATAGAACATCAGCGAAGAAATGAAGTACGGTCAGAATCTCGAATGCTGGCCGTACTCTTTCAAAATGAGAAAAAATTACAGGGAACAAGTCCATGAGCAATAAGCTAACCGAGAAAAAAGTCGATGACCTTATTGAAACGTTGAATTCACTTATTTGCGAGGATGACTTACTTAACCGTGAACAGCGTGAAAATATGGTTAGAACGGTGGCGGTACTGGGAGGACTACAAGAAAGGCTGCGTGTCATTTCTGCATCAAAAGAAGCCCGTAAACAGGCAAAAGCTGATAAAATAAAAAAGCCGCGTGAACCAGATATTGTTTTTCCACGAACCGGTAAAATATGGATCCAGGAAGAATCAGAAACTATTCGGTCCATTATTGACGATATACCTGACCATGATATTAATAATCATATCCTCTGGCTTTCAGAGAAGCTTGGAAGAACGCCTTATGCCATTGCAGTGAAAATTGTCAGCGAAGGCCGGATGGATGAAGAATGGACGAAAACATGGAAGGAAGCCGCAAAAGAGATACGAGAAAGGCATGCGGCTGCGGCTGCGGCTGCGGCTGCGGAAGAGCAGCTTCCGGATACCAGCACATCATATAAATAAGCAGGGGTTAAATCAATGAAAGTTACTATCGATGTAGGGAAACTTTGTAAAGATATCGGCTTTTTTACTTTAATGGCCTGTGCTGTCTATTCTCTGGTATATGTATTTTTAATGGGAATCAGAATACTTAACACAGAACCGACCTGTATAGGGGAGTTGTGCTTCTCAAGCGCAATGGATGACCCGGTCCTGGGATGGGTGTGTATTTTAATGCCATCATTTCTACTCTTGTTCGTTTTTTTTTAAATATTCATAAGCCGGGATAACTAAGGCAATTAAGAATGTTATTTAACAGCTAACGAACGAGAGGATGTTTTTTGATAAGACATGCAAACTTTAACCTAAACTTTTTTCCCCTTCTGCCGATAATTATAAGGTCAGGAAGGGAAGTAGATGAACGATTTTCATATTTTAAATATCTGTATACAGAATAAAGATACATCTGGTTGCATGCGGGTTCTGCGCGATAAGTCTGAGTTTGCAGCACGTAAGATCCTTGAAAAACTCAGGGTAAGAATAACGAGCCATACAGGCAGGGCTTTCTGGCTATGGGTTCAGACCTGGCTTCTGAATGCCTGCCGTCAGGAGAATAAAGACTGTGATTCTGCCAGCCCAAATACGTCAATTAAATCTGTTTCCTACAGGGATCAGTCCTGCCGCTCTGGACCTGGTGAAGGTTCTGGCACTTATGGCCATGCTGATCGATCACGTCAACACGCTTTTTATAACCCCACTCGATCCGCTGATGTATGCGCTTGGCCGGATGGCCTTCCCCCTGTTCACGCTTATATGGGCGATGAACGTGCATGGCAATCCCGAACGGCTGCAGCATCGCGCGAACCGTCTGTGGATGTGGGCATTACTGACCCAGCCGGCGTTCATGCTGGCGTTCCGCCATCAGCTGCCCGGATATGCCCTGAATATTCTCTTCGTGTTTGCCGCCGTAACGCAGCTGCTTGCCCTGCAGCATCGATACGGGAAGAAAGGACTGATGATCGGGGTGATGATCGTTGCCGCTCTGATTGTTCCGTTGACACCCGGGAGCTTCGGAATGGCGGGACTGGCTCTGGCCTGTTCTCTGGCCGTAGTTTACTCACCCGCAATGGAAAAATGGCACCGGGCCGCAGAACTGGCGGCCGTTATCTCCCTGGCATGCCTGAACGGTGTTTCGCATCTGGTTTCCGCGCCGGCGGACACGTTGCTTTTTGTCATACTGCCGACCCTGGTTTTGCCTCTCCTTGCCGTCACCCTGGTACAGAAGCACACCGGCGAAGATGGCCAGCGTTTTATGCCACGAAATTTCTTCTACTTCGCCTATGCCGGCCATCTGTTACTGGCAGGCATCCTGCTCTGTCTTCACATGCCCGCAAGGGCATAAAGGCGACAGATATCGGTATGTCAGGCTCTGTCGGTAAGGGTCGCCGTCACCGGCTTCAGCCGCTGCGGATTGATAGTTTCTGCCTTAACTGACCTTCCCCCTGCAAGGCCATACCCGCTATAAGCGACTCAGTAGCTTCGGTGCGCGATCGGAGTGGTCACGGCGAGGCTTTGCCGAAGCCGGGGCTTATCTCCGCGTTATGCGGCCCGGAGGGCCGCTTACGAGCGTGTCACTCATTCTTTCCAGCTACGCTACTAGAAGCGACTTTATTTCTAGTTACAACATCCCTCGTAAAGCGATGCTGTGCCGGCCCTTTGGGCCGGGGCGGCGGCGGTTTTGCAAGGGTAAGGTGTGAGCATTATGTCGGGTTCTGGCCAGAACGGGACCCGGCGCTTACGACGGGGGGAAGCTTTGATTTTATCTGAGCGCGTGGCCGTCAGGCCGCTGCATGCGAAGGCATTATTGATATCCACAAAGTGGCAGAAGACAAAGATCCACACTGGAATGTAATGAACAGAGCGATAAAAAAGGGGGGGTTAGATAATTTTGCGGGTTCCCTGTTGTTCATTTCCGGAAAGCACGACTTATCCCTTTGCGGATTTCTGTGGAAAACCTGGATGATCGACATTCTGTGCCGTCAGGATGGGAGGTTTTACTTCTGAATACTCAGGCAGACAATGTGCAGTGGATAATAAATGCGCGACTTTCCCGGAAAAAACCAGCATAAAAAGCCCCGGTCAGGGGCATGTATACAGAGCGAGAGAGCTTAGCGGTTTGTGTCGCTGTTAATCCGGCGGTGACAGAGCCAGATCCAGCTGATACAGATGCTGTACGGCCAGCTGGGTCAGTCTTTCAGGCGTACACCAGTAGGCTTCATCATGTGAAAGGGTTTTGAAAATCCATTTTTCCATGACATGAAGACGTTCATCTGCCGGTAGCTTAATCAGGTTGTTGGCTCGCTTGCGTTCAGCCCCTTTCTTCCGGCGGTAAGTTAGGGCATCACGCCGCTTCTGACCTGACCAGCACTGTCGGGCCTTATGCGGGGTAATATCATCATGTTCGGTCATCGCACCTTCATGAATCAGCCGTTCACGCTCAGCGCTGAGACGAAGTTTCTTCTCCTGCTCTTTCAGCAGTTTGTCCATATTGACACCCAACATCTTAAAACCTGCGGGAGTGATATAGACATAAACAGGGAGCCAGGAACGTGATTCACGATCCCAGATACGTTCTTCTGCCAGACCCAGTACGCCAAAGCGCACTTGTTCTTCAATAAGGCGTGACAGGCGTGACACCGTCACCTCCGTTTCCCGTATGACGTTGCCTTTGGCGTCTTTTATGCTCAGTTCTTTCGCCAGGCGAGAAATACACATGCCGACTGTATGCTTGCCGGCATCACAGAAACTGACGAGCAGGGGCCAGAGGGCATCGATAAGGCGCTGACGTTCGGGACGGAAACCGTATTTTCGGCCTGCCTTCCGGCGACCAGTAACGTAAAGAGGATGGCGCGAGACGTGACTACGCAGCCTGGACTGCCCAGTCGTCCTGTCAAACATCACGAGCCGGTTGTAGGCATGGCCCAGTTCCCCGGAAAGCTTTTTATAATGCGCCGGGCGATACCACACCGGAAATTCACATTTGGCACGAGTTGAATGGTCACCGCGCGTACGGCGGGTCCGTTTTTTGGCTGGTACGATGAGAAAATCATCCTGAGTTCCAGCATCGACTTCCTGCCAGAACCGGGTCAACTCATCGGCCGGAAGTTCAGACCAGTGAACAGGTTTTTGATTATCATTCACGGCGGCCTGTTCTTATGGCGGCCGGGTGTTGTTTTCTATGGTGCATGCGTTATAATCCTTCACAGGCATCGCGCCTGCTTTTGGACCCCCTGATATCTGACGATTCCGCCAAGTTTCAGACAGATTTCGGGGGGTTTGTGCATTCAGGCTCCGGAAAACCCCGTCACCTGCTCCTGAACGTTTTAACGGACACGTCCTGTCTCTGATTGTTTACGGAAGTCCGCATTTCTTCCGTAAAACCATCTTCTGCCACCCGCCTGCCTCACCACAAAGCAGTCAAACCGTCAGTTTGAGTTAGGTCACAAAAGTAATCTGAATCAACAATCTGTCCCACCACAAGACGATCAATGACGATTCGAATACTACCTTCTTGTCAGCAATTTTTCCAGATGTTAGACCAGATAACCGTCCATTGTTTGCATGCTCATTGTCCTTAGGTGCTTTTAGCAAGTAGCACGTTTCATGGCATCAAGTCTCTAGGTCTGCTCAAATGATATGCATGACAGCAGAAAAGATGATGATAGTTACGAGTTGTCATAGTAGCATCCTTGCATTGTTTACTATGGCCCGCTGCGCATTGTCTGATTTAAGGCTTGCGGGCAGTATTTGGGGATAGAGATTTTATAATAATGGCAAATTAATAGCCATCCGATCTCCAGCTATCATCCCATTCAAAAGAAGAGTTGAAGTAGTCATCATCTGATCGTTCGTAATTATATATTAGTTCATTCAAATGACGGCGTTCTTTCTCAGGTCTAAATTTAACCATTTCACGTAATGTAATCAATGCAGGCTTTATGTTGGAATATCTTAAAGTAAACTCTTCCAATAAAATTGAGAATTCACAGCATTGCGCATAAAGACACAAGGAACCGCGCCACCAATCATTTTTTAGATAATGAATGATTTCTATTGACCGATTCTGCATTAATTCTAATGATGCTAAGTGTTCCTGATAACGCAGATGACCGAAAGAAAATGTTTCAGATATTGGATCGAAAATGAGAATGTTACAAGGGTCTATTAGCTCAGTAACTGCTAATGAGCAAGTAGAGTCCTCATAATTAAAACTAGGGTCATTAATCAAAAAAGTAATAAGTTCCTGCTTAGTTGCTGCTCTTAAAGTCTTTGAGTGCATAGCAAAAGCAATCTTATGGGATGCCTTAATTAAAATACTTTGCGATAATTTTGTGCGTTTAATATCTTTAAACGTGTCATAAGAGCCGCATAATAACTCTAATCTTTTTGTGAAAATTTCACTTTCACTAGATGGTATATCTATTCCTTTTTCAGCTAAATCACAAAGCAATGTTGCTAATAATGGCGTTCTGACTATGTCCGATATTTTTTTCGCCTTAATGTTTTCAATTATAACTTCACTTAATGCAGGGTTTTTATCTTTAAACCACGCCTGAATGAAACTGTATAACTGAGTTTCACTGAAAGGCATAAGTGTGATTCCTAAAAAATCAATTTCAGATAAATAACTAACACAGTCTCTACTCGAAATTAGCAGCTGAATATTGTCAAATTTCTTTTTGAAAAAGTTAATTGCCTCTATTATCCCAGGGAATTTTACATAAGCCTCATCTAAACCATCAAAAATAATTTTGTTTCTTTTTTTGTTTTGCAAATGAAGTTCAAGCTTTTCTATATTCTCCCGTATAGGCTCAAGTGACTTTGAGATCAAAATCATACTCATTAAAATGTCATAGTTTTTTGTTTTTGAATCAAAGTTCATATCAACTTTATTTAAGAAGCGATTTAAAGGTAGGTATATAACTCCTCTATTCCCTTCCAGCTCTAGTTTTCTTGCATACATTTGAAGTGTTGTTGTTTTTCCAGCCCCGGCGCTACCATAAACGGCTATGTCATGTTGACAATCGAAAAGTCTGAAAGGGGATGTCGAGAGACCATCTATAACTCCTATACTATCCATAACTACTTCTTTAGAAAATACTTTTTCACTATCCTCCATTTTGTTTACAAGTATATCAAGCACATTCAATGTAGTCTGCGTATCATTGAGAAATCGAAATATATCAACACTGTTATCACCGGAATTTATAGCTTTTATATCTACTTTATATTTCTCACATCTTTCATTCAACCATGAGTTAATTAGTTCGCTATTGAATGCATATTCAATCTTGGGTTCTTCTTTATACTCATCCCTCAATTTACGTAATTCTATACTTTGTAACTGCGAAGCTTTAGCCTTCTTAAAGCACTCAACTATTTTTGGCAATAGGCTTCTCGCATTCGCTTTTGCAAGATCATGAATTTTATTTGCGTTTATAAAGGTACCAAAATCCTCGATCACCTTCTCTTGAAAGCTTGCTTCTAGACAATTTTTCAAGTTAGTAACGCTCTGAATCATTATAACAAGGTTAGCGTTTTCTAACTTATGTCTTGTTATATTATTAATACTTGTTTCTAGTTCTGAAATCACTTCTCTTATAAAGGAGATATTGCCAGCCAACAACTGATTTGCTTGGTCTATACTACGCTTAATTTCCCTGTTCTCTTTTGATATAAAAACACTATATTCATTATTGTATTTTATTAGGATCGAAGAGGCATCTTGATTTAAAGGTTCAATAGTAGTTAAAAACTTTAAGGGAATGTACACTGTTCGTTCAAACAATTCCCATTTACCTCGGGTAACTTGAAACTTATCTGGCTTGATAGTAAATTTACTATTTAGTAGAACGTTACTATCTATCGTTCCCATGAAAAATGCTAGATCGCTATAACAATCAAGTTCATGTATTGAATCTTTTTGATTCAACGCAGACATCAGTTCTATATTACACAACTGACTAGAATCTTGTGTGCTGAATATATCATCTACTGACAGTAGTTTCTCAAGCAACGTTGGCTTATGTTTTTTTAATAATTGAATAACTAATGGGCCATCCAATATCTCAACTTTCTTCCGATCAATACTTAGCATCCCATGAATTTCATCAATTAAACGTATACTTATTTGATAAGGGCTTGCTAAATATACTTGATCAGGGATGACTTCTTCTCCATTATGCAACTTGATAGGATTTGTGAAACATTGTCTTAATTGAAATACAAGCTCTCCCAAGATTACTTTCTCTGATGTATTAGACTCTTCGCCAATTTTTTTCGATTGAATAGCGTAACTCATAGTTTTGTTTACTGGCACTTCAACAAATGCTATCAAATCTTTACCTGATTCATAAGGTCCACCGTAGAAGTCAACACGGTAAAAACCCATAGATTCAAAAAGAGGCTTTATAAGATATTTTGAGAAATCGTCTTCTTTCATTTTTTGCATAGCTTTCAGGTAAAGCTGCTGGCTAGTGTCTTCCATATTCAATTACTCTTAAATTTTCGAGGTGATCAATATTCCTTATACTAATCATAGAGTAAGCAAATGGTCTATCTGTTTATTTGAGATGTACTAGCAATCTCTATTATTTCTTTACTTATTAAAATGTACCTTTGAAAAAGTAGACTTTCTGCAGTAAGCTTCACGGGACCATTTCCCCCGATTTTTCACGCAGCGCGCCGGACGCTTTCCGGCGGACCGGAGCCTAACATGAGCCTGTTACCTGATGACGAGCAGGAACGTAATCTTCCGGCAGGAGCGATCCCGCTGGATGATGAATTTCTCCCGGCCGTGTCTGGGCGTGGTGCCCCGGTTAATCCGGCCCGGGCCTACCTCCTGTCCCTTAACTCGCCCCGCAGCCGGCAGACCATGGCCTCGTTCCTCGGGATCGTCGCCGGGATGCTCGGGGCCGTAAACGCGGACACCTGCAGCTGGGGTAGCCTGCGCCGGCATCATGTTATGGCCGTGACCGAACTGCTGCGTGACACCGGCCGAGCTACGGCAACCGTCAACACGTACCTGTCGGCGCTCAAGGGCGTGGCGAAGGAAGCCTGGATGCTCCGGCTGATGGACGTGGAGAGCTTCCAGCACATCCGGGCGGTGCGTAACCTACGGGGCAGCCGGCTGCCGTCCGGCCGGGCTCTGCCGCCGGAGGAGATCCGCGCCCTGTTTGCCGTTTGTGAGGCCGATCGCAGTTGCCTCGGGCCGCGGGATGCGGCGATGCTGGCGGTACTGCTCGGCTGCGGTCTGCGCCGTTCGGAGGCCGTGGGACTGGATCTCAGTGACGTTGTCACGCAGAGCCGGGCCCTGCGGGTGCTGGGAAAGGGAAACAAGGAGCGGCTGGCCTATGTTCCGGCCGGGGCTTGGCAGCGGCTGGAACTCTGGATCGATGAGGTTCGGGGGGAAACGCCGGGGCCGCTGTTCACGCGCATTCGCCGTTTCGGGGATGTGACCCTCAACCGGCTCACCGACCAGGCGGTGTACCATATCCTGCAGGTACGCCAGGACCAGGCGGGGATCGGCAAGTGTTCTCCGCATGATCTGCGGCGAACCTTTGCCACCGCGATGCTGGATAACGGGGAGGATCTAATCACAGTAAAGGATGCGATGGGTCATGCCAGTGTCACCACCACCCAGCAGTATGACCGCCGTGGGGAGCAGCGTCTTCAGGATGCCCGAGACAGAATCAATTTGTTCAAGTGAGTTTAAGCTATTTTGGAAACGTGATGCCAGATCACAACAGACTTATAGCCTCGGTAAAAGATTTGACGGCTACATCTGTTCCATACTGCTGCATGCTCGCAGTTGTGAAGCTAAACATTCCGGACCGAAACGAACAGAGTCATATTAATGATTTTGCAGGAAAATCAATCAGAATCTTTATCAGTGAATTTACAAACCCTGTAGCCCCTGTCGTCTGTACACTTGTCTTTTTACTTTGTTCTTAATCAAATAAATCGCAAACATGTTTGATGCAAATCACTATATGTAGCACTTAAAATGCATCCTGACCCAATAAGTAGTATGTGGTCAGGACCCAGGTCGGTGTTTTTGCCATAAGCACTCATCACGGAGCCGGGCCGATAAATTTGGTGGTAAGGCTTTGCTCAACAAACCTTTCCCTCGTCAAGTGATGATAGCGAAGGGTAACCACCTTTATACGGAGACGCGGTATGAACCGTCGTGACTGTGTATGCCTGTTTGTTCTTGCCCTGATTAGCCAGTTGGTCGTAGGGCAGGGAAGCTGGATGATCTATATTCATCAGATCAGCTTATCGATTCAGGTTCATTAAGTAAAACAAACAAAAAAACCACCTGCCAGGGTGGTTTTTTTGCGTTTTCAGCCCATTAAAAGGTGAAAACTGGTAAGGCTTTGCTCAGCCAGAATTATGCCCTTGGGGCCGGGAGCGAGGCAACCTTTTAATTGTATTGTACAATACAAAACCATGATCTCGGGCAATACAGTCTTCCCATAACGAAATTAACTTATTGAATAAATTGAGATAATACGTTTTTGTAAATATCTAAAGCCTTCAGTTCATTATGTAATATCTGCCATTCTCTGGCAAATTCTACTTGCTCTCACCCGCAAGTTCTTAGCGTTCTCTTACTGGTGCCGTAACAAGTTTCCAGCTCATGGCGATACGGACGCTTTATTAATGGCGGCTTCCAGCCTTTCTGCGGGAACCGCGCCAGGGATCACCGTGATATTTTTCGGTGTGGCACCCGTTACTGGCATGATAATGATGCCCGGGGTGCCGGTCAGACTCAGTGCTTTGGCCAGTGCGTCATTTTTCTCAAGCGCTGATGTAAAACTCTCTTTGCCGGAGTCACGCCAGCCGGCTTTAGCAGCGGCCAGATCGATGTCCTCTTTTGTCAGGTTGCCTTCATTTTTTCCGGTAGCATAAATCGCGTTGTGATACGTGACATACGCCTCTGCCCCTTTCTGTTTCCAGACTGACAGTCCGCGTTCGGCGGCCGCCCGTGAGTTTTCCCAGCGATCGGCAAAAATTGGCCACTCCTTAAAGATGTAGCGCACGTCCGGATGCGTCTTCATCATCTTCTCAAGTTCCGGTGCCACCGAGCTACAGTGAACGCATTGATAATCGAAGAACTCGATGACGGCCACGCTTGCGTTTTCCGGCCCGAAGGCCGGCGTATCCGTGTCGTTCAGCAGGGCCACCTGGTTATCCATGACCCTGACGGCAAACTGCAGCTGCTGTCGCGCCTCCTGCTGCGCCTGCAGCTTCTGGCTGACAGCGACCAGGACCTCCGGGTGTGACACCAGGTATTCCGCGGCAATTTCCCCGATCCTGGCTTCCTGCGCCGGGGTAAATACTGGCTGTGGGGCTGAGGCCTGCGCAACCGAATTAAAGCAAATGTATGTTGTAACTATAAATGACGTTAAGGTATTCAGTTTCATGCTGTGCTCTCTTGAATGTTCGGATTAACGTTCTTTCTGAATGGTGCGCGTGAGGGTCTGCTCTTCGATTTCCGGCATACGGCCACGCCCGCTGTCAGCGGCCTGGCGCACCATATCCTGCTCAACCCGGGCCAGATCCGTAACGACGCGGGAGGCCCGGCTCTCTTCACCGGCAGATTTATCCGGTACCGCGATGTCCTTACGCACACTGTCTGCCAGTTGCAGTTCGCGCCCGTCTGCCTGATCACGCTTACGCACACTGGCCAGAACATTGTTGTCGGGTATCAGCTGTGCCGGTTTTTCCGGATTCAGTTCTTCCGGGCGCAGTTTCACGGCCTCTTCTGCCGGCAGTACAATGGCGCGGACGTCGCTCTGCTGCTGACGCACAGCGTCCTGTTCGCGGGCCTGCTCTGCCAGCTTCAGTTCGCTCTGACGCTGGAGTTCATCCTGAGCGGTCAGGGTACTCAGGTTCAGCCGCAGTCCTTCATCCTCACGTACTCCCCCACTGACCTTCATCAGGTTTGCTGAAGGCGGCTCCTGCCCGGTCTGCCACACCACTCCATCCTTCGGATGCGTTCTGACGGCATCCAGCGCAGCCGCCAGATCGTTTACCACGACCGTATTACCGGACTGGCTTCGCTGCAGGACCGCGCCGCGTGCCCGCTCCGTCATCACCATGCGTACGTCGCCCTGCGTCAGCCTGCCCTCCGGGCTGGATACCAGAGAGACCAGCGCCAGGCCCGCGCTTTTGCCGTTGTTGTCATACACAGGTAACGCCAGCGCCGGCTCCGGAAAACGACGGGTTGCCGGTATAACCTTCGCCGTCAGTGAGGCCTCGCCCATTTCCTGATGTCTCACCCAGGCACGACCAATCGCGGTTTTCGTAACGGGCTGCCCCATTGCCCAGATGGCTTTTGCCTGCTGGCGCTGCGTTTCCGGGGCCAGCGCATCGTGCGCTGTTTTGATATCCCGTTCCGGCGCTGCGACTGCTTTTGTCCAGTCAGCCTTGCCGTCGGTGTAAATCTGCACATGCTCCTTTGCACGCGAGGCGGAGATGTAGAAGGCCCGCTTGCTGGCCAGCATTTTGCGGCCCCCCTCGGTACCCTCAAGCGAAATGACGTAGTCTGTGCTCGCGCCCTGCGCTCCGTATCCGGTCACGGCCCAGGCATAGTCAATGTGCTGCTGCGCCCGGACATTGCCAGGATTGATGGTAACTGTTCCCCTCTCGTCCCTGAGCCGGATATCGCCCGTCTGGCTGACCGCATCCACCGTAAAACGCTGATTACCCGTCTGGCCATGTTCGCGGTCCGTGAGCGTGAAGCGCAGCTGGTCGCCTGAGCGCACCTCTATCTGACTGCGCCGGAAAAGCTGCACGTCGCCAGTGATAAGCTCTTTTGGCGAATACAGGCCAATTTTTCCTTCCTCGTCCCGCACCGTGACCGTGTTGCCGTTGCGGTCAACGGCCAGCACGTCCTGGTAGCGATCGCCGCGTTTCACCACCAGGTTCGCATCCCAGGCGGCGGTTTTGTTGAACTCATGGCGGGTGTGCGAAATTTTATCGAGTACCGGTACCATGACGGCTTCCCTGCCCAGCTCCCCGCGTTTAACCAGCTGGTCATGAATACCGGCATTGACGGCATTACGGTCGGCGTTCAGCTGGGTAATGATGAGCGTGCGCGCCCGGGCATCCGGCGTGCGGCCTGTCCAGTCGCTGACGATGTCGTTTACCGGACTACCCGTCTCCTCGAATGCGCTTTGTGGCACACTGGCACCGGCTTCGCGGGCGATACGGTCAGCCGGCTGGGCTTCAATACGCTTCAGGGCGGCGCCGATGCGGTTGTCGATAATGTCGTGCACCGCACCGCGCAGCTGCACGTCTTTCTGGCGGACAATTTCCTTCATGATGGCCACGTCCATCGGACTGCGCTCCTGCATCAGCTTAAACGGTGCCCCGGAATCAACAGCCTCAAACTGGTCTGTATCCCCCATCGAGACCGCGCGACCGCCGCCAGCTGCAATGGCCTGAAACAGCGCGGCGGTGTCCTGGTTCCCGGCCATCGAGGACTCATCGATCAGGAACACCTGGCCCTGGTAGTCCGGCTTTTCGCCCGCGGCCTTCGCCTGGTCGTGCTCCACAATAAAGGATTTGATGGTCTGAGCGCGTACGCCAACGTCGCTCATTTCCTTTACGGCCTGGTGCGTCGGCGCAAGGCCGGTCAGCTGTGGTCTCGCATCTGCCGGCAGCGTATCGAGTGCGGCAACCACGGCCTTAATCTGCGTGGTTTTTCCCACCCCAGCATAGCCCTGGATACCTGTGAACTGGTCGGTACTACCGAGAACCAGCTTTGTCGACTGCTTCTGTCCGCTGGTCAGTCCATTCAGCACCGCCTGCGGGACGTTATCGAGCAGCGGCTGCTGCGTGTTTTTGCCCGCCTCCACCGTGCGCAGAATGGCTTTTTCCATCTCCCAGGTGGACCGGGCTATCAGCTGAGGCTCACCCCGCACGGACACCCGCAGCAGCTCCCCGCCCTTCACCATTCCTGCGATTTCATTGCCCACGGCAACAAGATCAGGATGATATTCACTGGCCGCCTCCGCCAGCTTCAGTTCGCTGAAGACCACATTGCGCTGGTCATTCACCGCACGCCAGACCGCCAGACCGGCATCGGTGCGTACGGCATCATGCAGGCTTCCCACCGCCTCGCTGACATCCTCTCTGCCGCTGAGGCTGCGGACAAGCTGTACGGGTGAGGCGTTTGTTTTCATGCGCTGCAGACGGGCTTCAGCCCGGTCCTGCACTTCTGCAGTGAACACCTCCGCTCGATGGCCACTTTGTGCCAGCGAGTTCATGGTCTGGGTGGAAATATCACGGGTGTTCAGCGCCGCCAGTACCACACCCGTGTCGTTATCCCGTCCGCCCGGGGCGCTGACATAAGCGTGCGTCACATACAGCGGCTGGTCTTTCGGCAGCGTCAGGGTATCTTCTCCGCGCTTCACCTCAATACCCTTATCGGTAATGGCGGTTACCTCCAGGCGATCTTTTGCCTTCAGGCTGTGTTCGCGATCACCCGCCACAGCCAGCAGTTTTTCACCGGTGGCCACATTCAGGGTTTCACTGCTGAACAGCCGCCAGTCGGCGCTGACCTCCCCGATTTTCATCCGGGTCAGCACCCCGTCGCCATCGATAAGGGACAGGACGCGCGTATCTTCATGCACCCGGTCAATCACGTAGGATTTGCGCGTTCTTGCATCCCGGCGATCCTCAAGGACCATGCCAGGCCTGTACGAGCCGGGCATACGGCGGGTTTTATTGTCGAGCCAGACCGGTTGCCGGGCTTCAATCTCCGCTCCGTCACGTCCCAGCTGGCCGGCATTCTGTAGTGCGTCGCGTACGAGGCCGGTCAGCTGCGCCTGCTCCCGTTTACCGACCACCACCGCGGTGACGTTTTCACTGCCCCCACTCAGCTCCGCAAAGCGGTTGGCCAGCGCTTCATAGCGGTCGCGCTTGTTGGCAATACTGATCACTTCTGCTTCCAGCCCTGGTGCAGGTTCAGTGCGGCGGGATCGGGCCACGCCTGCTGACTCCAGCACCGACATGGCATTGCCGTTCGCCTGGCGTCCGGCGCTGTCGAGAAAGACCAGCTGCGCATCCTGCGCGCGTGCCTCACCCAGCAGGACCAGCGTCTCCTTGAGACCCAGACGCTCGGCCCCCTCAATAATCAGCGTGCTCTGGGGTTTGAGGTGAAAATCACCGCTCAGAATATGCTGCCGACTGAGCAGCCGGTCACGCAGCGTGTCAGACCTGGCCAGCGAGATGGCGCGCTCGGCAGAGCTGGCCAGCACCTGAACGTCGCGACCGTTTGCAGCAGAAATATCGGTCAGCTGCACGGTCAGGTCGCGGATCCCGGCCACGCCTGAAGGGGCATTCATCAGGACCAGGGGATCCGTCTCCGCCACCGCCAGTGCAGGCGGCGCATACTGTGCCGGCCGGGTAAAGCTGACAACTTTAGTGGATTTGAGGTGTTCCTGGCTCAGGGCCTGAATGGAGAGTTCATCCAGAAGGTGAATGCGGGAGGTGAAGACCCCCTTTTCGCTGTCCAGGGGCACAATCATGCCGTCCTTCAGGGCTGCATCGATGGCCACACGGATATCCTTGATCTCCGGCAGCTGTTCGCTCAGTTCAGCGGTGGTCAGCATCAGCTCACCGAAGGTAAACCGGGTTCTGGCGTCACTTAACTGCGAGATGGCCAGTCGTACCGACTCCGCAAGTTCAGGCTGAGGTATGTCTGCATGGAGATCCCGCGCCGGGGAGGCCGCGCTGGGTACCAGAGTTTTTTCAGGTTCCGTCAGGGACGGCTGACGCAGGGTGTCAGCCGGGTGTGATCCAGGCTGGCGTGCCGTGTCGTCCCGCTCCGCCGGCACCTCCGGTGATTCCGGGCTTTTTCCCGTTTTTTCTTCCGGTGCGGAACGCGTCACCGCCCCGGGTTCTGCACGGCTGGCAGGAACCGGTGTGGCCCGGTCTGGCTGCGGGGGCGCATCGCGAAGCCCGGACTCACGCGGGACCACGCTCTCCTGATACGCTTTCAGATCGAACCCTTTTTCCTTCATCTGGCCGAGCCAGCGCTCCATCAGACGCAGGCGGGACGGGTCGACTTTCGCCTGGCGGGTATCCTTCGCGGCCACGTCGCGACTGCGCAGCGTGGCCTCTGCCCCGATAGCCCCCTCGATTTCCCGGCCCCGGGAGGAAAACTCCTCCCGCACCGCCTCCGGTACGCCTTTAATCTCCCACATGCCGTGCTTGCCTACTTCCTCCACCTCGTGGCCAAGGGCCTCCACGCGCTGGCGCAGGGCACCCCGGTAGATTTTGCCGAGCGTGACCTGCATCTTCATGACCGTTTCGATAAAACCGGCGTTGTGAATGTAGTCCGTGGCCAGCGCCTTCCATTTACCGTCATGCTCAGTCATGTTGGCGATGAGAAGGTGAGTGTGCAGCTGCGGATCGAGATTGCGCGAGGTGTCGTGGGTAAAGGCAGCCGCCACCATTTTGCCGGTATGCACAATGGAAGTGATACCGTCCTTTGTGGCTCGCGCGGAGATAAGCTTTTCCACATAGCCTGCCGCCACCTGCACGGCATGGTTATGCGCCTCCACCATCTCCTTGTCTCCGCCAATCAGGCCCAGAATCGAGACGCTTTTGGGTGCCGAAAACGTCAGGTCATGGCCGGGACGGTGCACATGGTTGCCATTAATTTCCCTGCCCAGGCGCGAACCGTCCGGCAGACGGCCTTCGAGCACAGCTGTCAGATCACCGCCCCGGACATTGCCCTCGAGGCCCAGCTCTTTTGCGCCTTCACCCAGCCAGAGACTCTGTAGATTGCCCAGAAAATAGTAGTTATCGGAATTGCTGTAGTAGCCGGCGGCCGAGCCTGCCGACGCCACGGGGGCGACTGACATCATAGTTCAGGTTCCCTGTCGTAATAGTGTTGATCGTTCTCGTCGTAACCCGGGTCTCCCGCGTCACGGTGCAGTAAAATGTTCTCTTCTTCCTGCGCCAGACGACGGTTGGTCCGGTGTGCTTCGTCCGGATTTGCCGGTGTGACGGGCTTACCGGCTGTCGTCACGCTCAGGCCACCGTCGGGCAACGCGGTCACCTTCATCTCAAGATTCATCGATTCGCCACCGTTGTTGTCCCCGGTCCCGGAGTTACTTTCTGACGGTGCCGGACGCTGACGCGCTTTTTGCAGAATGCTGAGTACGGAGGTGGCCGGCTGCTCTGAAGCAGTAGTGAGGTTGCGAAGGCGCTGCACTGCAGCAGGTAACGTCGCCTGCTCTGCAGGTGTTTCAGCAACTTCGGGTTCTGAGGACATGGACGGCGCAGATTCATCAGTCACGGGGGCTTCCGGAGCCGTACCGGCAGAAGAGTTCCGCCCGTGAAGAAGGGAAATAACGTTACTTTCCCCGGACGAGGTGACAGGTGCTGTCACCACTCTGTGGTTGTCAGGCTCAGATTCTTCGATGGTTTGCACTTCGGAAATGACGGGCACCGTCACCGGTCGCAGGTTGCGTATAACCGGCCTTGCACGGGCGGGTTTCTTCCCTGCCGCAGGTTCAGTGACCGGTTTTTCCTCGCGCGGTGTTAACTCTGCAGGCGCGCCGGCAGACGATACCGGGGCAGCACTGC
This sequence comes from Leclercia tamurae, assembly GCF_025566055.1. Classification (GTDB taxonomy): domain Bacteria; phylum Pseudomonadota; class Gammaproteobacteria; order Enterobacterales; family Enterobacteriaceae; genus Enterobacter; species Enterobacter tamurae. Next base: position 61,422 of record NZ_JAMHKS010000063.1, on the reverse strand, counting down.
CGGCAGCCGGAGTGGTCCCAGTCCCCTTCTCCAGTACTTCATCCCCGGTCGGGAACGTCAGCCCCGCCGCCGTTGCCGCCCGTTCATTCTCCTGAATGACCTTCTCCAGCTCCGGACTCAGCGCGTCGCGAATATTGCGCTCCATCAGCCCTGCGTGGCGTTTTTTCAGGGCGCGGTACTTCAGCTTCAGGCGGACAACCGGATACTCGCCAGGAAGACGGACGTAAAAGCTGAGGTTCGGCAGGCGCATGATCTGCTCGTAGTCAACCACGGGGTCGTTCACCTCGTCCTTACCGAGCGACACACCGTCACGCACCTGGTCCAGACCATAGCTGTTCTGCTCGCGGATCTTCCGCCTGCGCTGGTTGCCCAGCTCCTCTTCAACCACTTTGGCCATCTCCGCACTCGGGGAACGCCCGTACATACGGGTGTTCATCAGGTCAAAGATGCTTTTGGCCAGCTCGCGACCGTAGACATGAACCAGCTGCGCCATGTTCTGCATGCCCAGCACGAAGCAGCCGCCGAACTTACGCGCCTCCGCCAGCGTCTCGGCCAGCTCAGGAATACGCTGCAGGCTCGGCGCCTCGTCGATAATGAACCACACGCGGCGATCGCTGTTTTCTCCCATGCTCTGCAGCATCAGCGTGGCCAGTGATACCCACAGCGAGATCAGCGGCCGCACGCTTTTGCGATGGCGGGCCTGGGTGGAAATAAAGAGCCAGCTGCTGTCATAGCGCTCCTGCGTCATCCATTCCCGGATGGTGAACGGAGGTTTAGTCCCGTCGTCCAGCCCCTGCAGGTAGCGAAGGGCTTTGGCGTAGTTGGTCACCACTGAGCGAATGGAGATGGCCGTTTTCTCAATTTTCTCCTCGACCAGGTTGGCCGACGGAGTGTTGGCCAGATAGTCACGGAGGCTTTTCATGCTGAGTGACAGCAGGGTTTTGAGGAATTTTTCAATACTGCGCTGGGGATCGGCTGACATACGGATCGCCAGGTCAGCAAAGATGGTACGCGAGCTGGAGACCCAGAACGGGTCCGACTCACCTTCCACCGGGATGAGGCTGGCGGCCAGGTTGTCGTAGTCGACGGCATCAACACACTCGCCCCACATGTGCCAGTTGGCACAACGCTCGTCATGGGCATTCAGAATGAAATCGGTGGCCGGGTTGTAATGGGTTTCAGTGAAGGTACAGCCGGAATCGTAGATGATGGCCCGGTCACCGCGTTTGCGAATGTAATCAAGAAGCCAGCGAATGAGGGTCGATTTACCCACCCCGATGGTGCCGTGCATCAGAAAGTTCAGCACCTCCGCCATCCTGACCATGTGCAGGTCGCCCACACGCAGATCGGACAGCTCACCATTTTTACGCAGCAGGGTGTTCACCTCTGCCGGCTTGTCGGTCAGCTGCATGCCGGAAATGTATTCGTCCTCGCTCTCCTTACGACCGATATCCGCGATAAACCAGGTCACCGCCACGAACACCACCATGCTGAAGATGCCACTGGCCCCGGCTGCCCACTCCAGCTCCCGCAGGCACTGGTCGCCCATCGCCTGCATATATGGATCGCTGTAAATCTGCGGCAGGGTCATGTTAAGCACCATTGCCGTTGCGGTCGGGGCATACCAGTAGTGAACGTCGTAGATTGTTGGCGTGCCCGTTGCCGGCATCAGATCGATAAAACTGCTGTTCATCCAGGCGAACCACCACAGCGAGCCGTTATTGAGGGTTTCCTGGGGGATACGCCAGAAAAAAATGGCGGAGGTAAGCGCGGCAAACAGAATGAAAATCCAGAAACCGATCCAGTTATTCACCTGAAGGAACATGCGCCAGCGGTAGGCAGTCATCTGCCCGCCCTGGGTGAGATTTTTACCAGCGAAGCTCATAGAAATTGTCCGGCAGTCATCGCATCGCCTGAACGGCAATGTGACAGAGTGGAAGAGGAAGAAAGCGATCCCAACGCTCGCCGCAGACATGGCTGCGCCTGACGCAGCTATGTGAGGAAGCGGAATATCACGGGAAGAAAAGAAAGCACTGACGCACCTGACCCTTAACGGGGAGCCAGGCTAAAGAGAGCGGGCCGTGGCAGGTGCCACAGCCGTCAGGTATTACATAATGCCCACGATGGACCTGGCAAGCTGCGCTTCCAGTACGGGTTTAGCCTCTTCAAATTTGATGTTCACCTTATTCGCATTCGAGACCACGCGGGTCTGGTATTTGGCACGGTTTCCCTGTTCGGTACTGGTCTGCACTTTAACAGCAGAACTTCCCTGCTTCAGGGCCGCCACGCTGTCAGTGGTGACGGTTGCCTTGCTGCGCTCGGAAATCTGCAGATCGGTCACCATCGTGTAGTTGACGTCTTCCACCATCGCATCTGCAGCCATACCAATCAGGCCACTGGCCAGCCCCACACCCAGGGTCGCCCCGGCTGAGGTCGAGTTATAGGCGGTGATACCCGCTCCCAGAGCGGCTCCCATTGCGGCACCTTCATAACCGGTTTTCAGGAAGCCCTGAGATTCACGCAGATCCATTTTCTCGGCTTTCAGCACGTTGGCCTGGATCCAGTAGTAGGCGCTGTCCGGTGAGCTGGAAACCCGGTAGCCTTTTGCGGCCAGTTCGCTGGTAATCTGCGCCTGCAGGCCTGACATGTCCTTATCGGAAGTATTACGGATCTGCAGATAAACGGTCTTCTCGGATGACGGCTCCAGCCAGATGGTTTCACTCATCTGGGTTTTGACATCGAGATTACGTTTCTTCACGGCGGTGGACATAGCACCGCAACCAGAAAGCGCCAGAGTTGAAGCGACCAGGCCTACTACGGCTAATTGTTTTAATTTCATGAATTCATCCTGTGTATAGTAAAACATCCCGGTTAGTGCTTTCGCACTAACCGGGATGTTATCGGCTGATTTGTAAGGAAATTTACACTTGACGGATTAAAAAACCCGCGCTCAGTAGGATGAGGGCGGGTTTTTATTTACTGAATGGATGCAGATTTACTTAATTGAGGATTTTTTTTAGCTTATCAATTAGAGCGCCAACACCGTATTTAGTAACTTGTAGATTTACGATCAGGCTAGCAACGAATGTTGCTAAAAACATAATTATAGGAATTGAGAATAGAAATATCTCATTTTTAAAGCACGCCAAGCTTAAGGCCAGTAAGAGAATTACATAGATAAAAACACCCTTAGCGAGTCCTTTTTTGAAAGTAGCGATCAAAGCGGTACTATTTCTAACCTCAACAGGAATTGAATGATAAAGGCTTACATATGGAAGAACTATTATCATTTGTGCGAGGCCAATCACTACTGACATATAAATGGGTATTGCGTCACCTGAAATAATACCATCAACTAATAAGTTAACGGACAACCCTTGTTTACTTAGGTTAGCGCAAACAGCCCAAAAGGTTATAGTCGAGAAAATGACTCCTATCAGCGGGATAACTGACGCTACTTTCAATGCATCCAATGTTGATGGTACTGGTCGATTCGCATCTGCAACCCCATCTAATATTGCTTTAAAATCACGATTAACATCGTTGAAAGTTAGCATTTAACCCCACCTTTTCCTTAATTCTTCAAGGTTCTCTTTATGCATATCAATTTCATCACGCTCAAGGAATGGCATTGCTTTCTGTTTCAGTTCCTCTATCTTCTTACCTTCATGAAACTGGGATTTAATGTTTTCCATCTCATCTTTAAATATATCACTGGATGCCTGAACAGTGGATCGATTTTTGCCAATTTCTCCAGCAGATTCGTTGATATTCTGCTCATTAGCAGATCTTTGTTCTGCGACACGACGCTGAATTTCATTCTGCGGCTCAAAACTGAAGCCCGAGCGCTCTGCGAGCTTCGCCTGGTTTTCAGCAAGCGACTTTTGCATACCTTCGGCATTTATGCGCCCGTCAGGCAGGTTCATCTTCACTGGCTCCGTTGTATGGCGTGAAGCTGGCTCCACTTTTTCCTGCTGCCCTGTTACCAGTTCTGAATGGTGAAGATGGGAATCTTCACGACCGGCAGTTTGCCCGGTAACGCCCGGCTGAGCCTGCTGACCGTTATGCTGGGCCACCGTTTGCTGCTGACCACCCGTTTCTTCAGAATTTACGCCGTGCTTCCCGGCAGGGTGTTGATCGCGTGCAGCATCATGTGATTCATGCATCATGCTTTGTACGCTGCCGTCTGGTTGCACAGTTGATGTTTCGCGGGAAACGACCTGATGTGTCTCCACACCTTCCCGGCTATGGCCAGCATTATCACCCCGACCCGCAACATGCCGCGTCTGCCCGTGACCGGAAAGGGTATTCGCTGTACCTTCCGCCTGATGCAGGGTATTCCCGGTACCTGGAACCAGCTGCGCGGAAGATGTGCCAGGATGGCCATCTGACGTGATCAGTTTTCCGTTAGTCTCTGCATTACCCTGACCGGTTTGCTGTGTTGGAGTGTGCAGCTGGCTGTCAGCGGTGTTCCGGGTCGCCGTCTGCATGCCGGTACCAGACGGTCCGTGAACCGTATCCTGTACGGCATTGTCCACGCTCAGTCCGGACGACTCTCTTTGCCCGGTATTTCCCGGCACTATTGTTTGCCGCCCGTTCAGTTCTGTATCACCCCGGCTGCTGTCAGCTTTATGGTGGCCAGCGGGATACTGCTGCCCGCTGTATGATTCACTTGGGTTCTGCTGGCTTTCGTGCGTGTTCCGGTTTGTCGTCAGCATGCCGCTTCCGGACTGCCCCGGAACCGCATCCTGTGGCGAACTTCCCACATTCAGCCCGGAAGAGCGTTGTCCGGAGTGAATTTCAGTCAGTGGCTGCGTCCCGCCCTGGTCTGCATGATCCCGACCGTTTTCCGTACCCTGGCCGGCAGCTTGTCTCTGCTGAGTGTCAAACGAGCCAGGCTGGGTCTGCTGGCTTTCATGCGTGTTCCGGGCAGCGCCATGCATGCCATTACCGGGCAAGCCGGGAACCATTTCCTGCGAGGAGGTTCCGGCATTCAGGCCGGAACTGGTTCTTTGCCCGGACGGCATATCGGTACGCTCATAAGATGTTGTCTGCTGGCCATTCGGGTACATGTTGCTCCGTCCGTCTCCTGTGCCCGGGTATCTCACCCTGCAGACGGCTAATCAGATCGTTCTGTGCGGCCGGCAGGGTCACTGTCTGCTCGCCCAGGGTATTTTTGAATGCGCTGAATGCCTTTTCCTGCGAGGTGATCCATGCCTTATCGTGCGACGTGAGTTCAGCGGGTTCACTGGCCCCGGAAAAAGGCGTGCAGCAGGTCAGAACGCTGAAGAGCAGCGCCCGGAGATGAGCTGTTTTCATATTCAGTCCTTACAGAAAGACGCAGTTACGTTTGCGCCAGAAGAGATAGCCGAAGTTCTTTTTGGAAGAGGGGGAATTGTGCGTGGTACCCCACAGCTGGGTGCTGGCCCCGAAGGGATGGCAGTTGCCGGTTTCGGGATACATATTGACCATCTGATAACGCCAGCGCTCCTTCGGGATGATCGGTGAAGGGTACTGGTTACAGACGGCGCTATCCGCCCCGACAGAGTTCCAGACCAGACCTTCCCTGTGCATCTTGAACGCCATCCGCTCGCTGACCAGCAAAGACGACTCAAGGGGGGAGAACTCTCCGCTGGTATATCCTGTCAGGGGATAAATGGACCCCTGGCTTCCGGCACACCAGAACAGCGCGGATACCGGCACCCCGGCGGAACTCGATACGGCATCAGCCGCGCAGGCTCCCTGGGCGACCAGGTTACCGAACAACGCCGCTTCCGGGTTAATCAGCATCGACAGCGTGCTGTCATTCCAGAGGGGATCCACTTCCGACAGATAGGCGATATCCATATCCCCGGTCTGCAGGCAGCCGAGGCTGGTAATGATATTGAGCCAGAAAATGAGCGGGTATTTATACCAGTGAACATGGTAGAACGTTCCGGCAGCAGGCCGGTCACTCTGGCCCGCCGTTCCGGTCCCGGTTCGCCCGAGATTGATTTTGAACCCGCCCATATTGACCATGACGCCCGGCTCACGGGTCACGTCCACCATCGCCATCGGCTCCCAGAATCCGATAGCCAGGCCAACACGGTACAGCACCCCGACCGGGCAAATCTGGATGGGTGATGACGGGTTTGCGGTATCCCGCTGCGGCCCGGACGCCAGCTGAATATTGCCGAGTGACATCGGGAACAGGCATTTCCAGCACACATCTGATATGGGGTTAACCCAGCGCCCGTCACCGGCATTGCTGGCATGAGCCGCAGGCGCAGGCGTCAGCGCCCACAATACCAGGGCAAGACAAAAGACAGAAAACCGGGAACAGGATTTCATGGTAATCAACTCCGTGACAGCCGCAACCACCAGACGGGTGAGAAGGCCAGTGATAAAAACGAATGGATTGTGGCTCAGTGCGTGGCGGCTTTTACGATGATGGCCATGCGCTGTTCCCGCGACATTTCGTACAGGGCGAGGATGGCGCCGCGAAGCACGGATGAAGGGCTGTACAGCGGGTTATCGGTGAGAATTTCATCCAGCCGCAATGCCGAATGTTCGTCATGGCGTACCGCTGTGACGGGAGACGTCCGGCCCTTTTTACGGTCAGGGTCTTTTTTCATGGCGTTACCTTTTCGTAATGAGAATAAAGCGGGACGGGATCAAGCCCGCTGGAAGGGGGAGTGGAGAAATAAGGCTTACCGGGACCGGGTGATGTACCAGCCCTGCCGCTCACTGCCCAGGATAAGCACGCTGAGCCACCGCGCGGAGACGCTGACCGGCGTTTTGCGCGGCAGCTTCTTGCGCAGCATGTCGTCGAGGGCGGCGATCACCTGCTCGTTTGCCCCCGGCAGCGGCGCGGCTTCCAGAATAAACCCGGCGGTACCGGCATTCACGAACAGCTCGTTGGCCTCATCGTAATAGCGGTACGGCAGGGCGGCGACCAGGGACGGATAGCCCCATGTCTGCTGAAGGTTGGCCCGGGCCGCCGCCGCCCCGTCCTCCTGCTTCCGGCCTCTGACCAGATCCATCAGGCTGTCGACGACGTTCATTCCCCGCCCTCCCCAATCACGCGATAGCTCTCATCCCAGTGGGATTTGTTGCGGACAAACTCCACCACTGAGGGCTGGTGAAAGTTGTCATCAGTGTCCACCCAGGGGGCGATCCACAGGCGCTGGGTGGCATCCGGAATACGTTCAGCCGTTACGCGGCCTGCCGTGTTAGCCCGGGTCACTGTCGTCAACGGCGTGACATAGCCGGACGTGCCCCGTGGTGTACCGGTAAGACCCGCATCGCCGGACGGCGCGGTCGTCAGCAGACGCGGTGCAGGCCTGGTGGATGGGGTTCCGGTTGCTGCGACAGAAACAGGACGCCACGGATTAACAGCGGGAGCCGTGTTACGCAGTGCCGGCAGGGTTTCACCCGCAGGCTTTTTTGCAGCTTTATCGGCAGTCAGGTCGTCCAGACTTTTACCCTGTGCCGCCAGTTTGTTAGCCTCACCGGTGGTCAGGCACTGGTCGGTCGTCGTCTTGTTGCAGTCGAAATCAGAATTCATACCGGCGCAGCCGGTCAGCGCGCTGCACAGCAGTGCAGCACCCATCAGTGTTTTCATGGGGTAACTCCGGTTTTAATTAAGGGGTGTTCAGGGAGGGATAATGCTCAATACGGATTAACTGTCGATGCGATTCACAACAGTGAAAAGTGCCTGCAAAAAAGTGCTTGCGGCCACGCCGCCAAAAAATAAGTCCAGCGTCAGAAAGTTCAGGTTCATCTGGATGAAGCCATAAACACTGCCCAGTATCAGCATCACGATCCACGGGATGACTGAACCGAACATAAGGGGCAAATCATCGTCTTTATCAAAGGTATAGCCACTAAAGAACACGAGGAACACGTTTATGAGCAGGAATACTCTCCAGTAGACCCAGCCTTTATCACCCAGGCCTTTAAGGTTGAGTGTTGCCCACACTGTTAGCTCGATGGTGAATACCAGGGCAGGAATAAGGGTATGGCGATAGTTATACAGGATTTGCTTCAGTGACAATTTTCTGACTGTCGTTGTCATTTCATCTCTCCAGCGCTAAACATACGTAAGTCACTCAACCGACCTTACAGCGCCTGACTGCTGGCGAGTGGCCAACGGCCGGGTGTGCTGCTCCCGGTTCAGATAAATGTCCCCTCTGGCTTGCGAAAGGTTTTCTTTCTGCCATAAGCGCCGGTCGTCACCCTTGCCCTCTAAATTGACTTCCTGCCGTAAGTAGACAAACGCATCCACAATCCGTCCGAGATAGTCATCAACAGAATATGCATAGCCCCGTGCCGGGCTGTCATAGTTCTGCGTTAAGGGCATGTGGGCATCGTGGAGAAAATGTCTGAACTCCTGTTGCGCCTTCCAGGCCGGATAGTTCCCGGCATAAAAATAAATATCGTTAACAAATTTCGTATAAGGACTCAGAAGCTGTTTCAGTTTCTTGTTTTCTGCATATACCCCTCTCAGTTCGTCTTCTGTTATGCCCCCCAGGGCTTTAATCAGCAATCGTCTGACCCGGTTCAACATAACTCCCCCCTTAACTGTCCAACCTCAATGGCTGGCCCTGCGCTGGTTTCAGCATCGAGCCATGCCCGCAGATCATCCTGGTGCAGTTTTCCGGCTACCAGCATGGCCATGCATAAACGGTGATACGCTTCGGGATCCTGCGGCCGGTAAACCTTTAACTTTTTGCCGATGACCACTGGCCAGTCGGTGGATGAAAGGGAGGCCATCGCGAACGCCGCCAGGCCGACCAGCACCGTGTTGAGTCCGAAAATACACAACGTCTTCTGGTTAGCCGATAACTCAGCCAGGAAGACAAGCAAGGCACCGGCCAGAATCATCCCCCCGCTGAAGTACAGGCTGTATATCCCGCTCTTTTCACTCCCGGACCAGGTGCGCCAGTCATTCTGAATCGCCTGCAGCAGCGCCCTGTTTTCAGGGTTGTCTGTCACACTCATCTGAGTCTCCTCAATTGAAGTTGTCCCCGGGGCGCAGCTGGCTCGCCTTGCGAAGAACGTCATCGGGATTAATGTTGACGACAGAGGTGGTGCTCGATGTGTTGGTCTGGTTAGCAGATTGTGTAGCTACAGTCTTCATTTGCGGCTACCCCTGGTTTCGGAATGTTCGACGTTACGTCGAAAAAACTGATCTGAGTGGGTCGAACCCGGCGCACTCAGCAGGTCTGCATTAACCTTAAATTCATACTCGAGCCATTTCCTGACATCGTCACATTCCAGTTTTCCTTTACTTAGAACGTCGGACCGCAAGGTGTTCCAGGCATCAAGATCACGCGGCTTGTAAGTCCGAAGCTTCCTTTCAATAACCTCGTCCCAGCCAGCTGGCATATTCAGTTCATGAATCAGAAACATTACTAATATAGAAGCGGGGGGTAAGGAAAATACGCTGTAAGAACGCATTTGAGAGTTCAGCATTGTGGTAACGAAGAATGCCGCAAGAACAACCAGCAATATCCATGCAAGCTTTTTGCTGATAGCTTCCACCCTTTTTCCTTCAGACCATTCTTTAGTGTCCTGCTCAATGGCCTTCAGTAATGCAATGTGGTCTGCCATAAATAGCTCCTCCTCAGTTGATGGTGTCACCGAGGCGCAGCTGGCTCGCCTGGCGCAGTACGTCATCCGGATTGATGTTGCCGACGGAAGTGGTGCTGGTTGTCGTCTGGCTGACGGGTTCCGGGGCAACAGCGTTCTGCGCGGCGGTACCGGCTTTCTGCAGTTCCTCTTTCGCCTTCTCTTCCTCAGCATCTTCCAGCGTTTCAAGACGGAAACCTTCCTGGAACACCACCGTGACACGGTTACCCGCACCAATATCAATCACAGGATGGTATTGCTCGGCGCGTTTGATCCAGTACTGGCTGAGGGTGTCAGCAGCCTTACTTGCCCCGCCGCCAATCCCCTGCTTGAACACATCACCGGCGCTGACATCTGCCGTAGCACCGAGTCCGACCGATGGTGTGGCGGCAGACTTGATACCTTCACCGAAGCCGGACAGAAGACCGGCGGCACCGGCGTAGCCGACAATCATGCCGTTACGCATGACCGGTTTTCCGCGAATGCCCCCTTTACCCTGATAGCTGACGTGACCATTGAACGCCATATCGACGTGCTTGCCATTTTTCAGGACGCAGCTGATGGTTTTCGTGCGAACCTCACCGCGTTCGCTGGAAATATCCCCCCAGATTTCACCCACCACAAAGCAGCCCTCTGCGCTGTACTCTTTGTCGTTTGGCATCTGGATGCTCCCCAGCAGGCGGAACGTCACGGGACGGGTATTCTGCTTGCCGGTCACGCTGGCGTTGGCGTCGGCACCTTCAATCATGATGGCGTCAGAAAAGGAGCCGGACGGGATCCAGGGTAACTTCGTGGGTTTCTTTTTAAGCTTGTCGTAGCTGAACGTGGCGGTTGTCAGTCCGCCGCTCATATGCTGCCCGCTCCCCCCCGGATAGAATCCTGCGCCCTGCCCCCTGTTCAGCGTACCAGTGGCGGCCGGTGTGCTTGCGGGGGTGACGGTGTAGGCATCGGGTCGGGGCTGGCCTGCAGCAACCGGCCCCGGCAGGGGAATACCATCCGGACCGGCAGGTGGTGTCTGCTGGCCGGATGATGTGGTGCCCGGGGGAGTTCTCTGCAGCTGCTCAGTCAGGCGCTGGATTTCCGCATCCTTGTCGGCCAGCTTCTGCTCCGTGGTGAGTTTGTTCTGGGTGACCTGCTGTGCAAGCGTGCCCAGCTGTGCCTCGAGCGCGGAGGTTTTTGCCTGCTGCTGCGCCAGCGCGGACTGGGCAACCTGCTCGTTAAACGCGGCGGTAACGACGCCCGCCATATTAGGGGCGGCGGCAGGCGCGACCTGCTTTTGTTGTTCCTGGTGGTGTCCGTACCAGACCACGCCCCCGGCCGTGGCGGCGCCGGTGAGAACAACGCCCGCCAGAATGGCGAGCTGGGTGCGGCGGGTTTTCAGGTTTTCATTCAGACTCATGAGTGTGGCGCTCCGTCACCGGAGGGTCCGCTGATGCTGGTAATCAGTTCCCCGTCGACAACAACTTTATTGGGACTGTTATTGCTGAGACTGACATTAAAGGCGGCGTCATTCTCAAACGGGATGGCAGCAGGGGCAGAAGCGGCCCGGAGGCCGCTGGTAAATAAACCTGTTGCCAGTAACACAGCAGCAGCTGCCGGTGAAATGCGGTGATTCATGGGCAGTCCTGTCAGTTAGTGGTGGTGACCGGTTGCAGCTCCGAGAAGTCCAGAAGGTTAACCTGGCCGTTCTCGTAACGTATTTTGAGTCGGTAGCGCTTTTCCTGGTCGGCCAGTGGTGTGGTAATGGCTCCGTTGGTGGTGGAAGATTTCAGCGTGCCGCTGAACTCGACCACACCAGGTTCTGCCATCACGCGAACTTCACGGGTATCGAACCGGGTGGTGATGCCTCCTTTTTTGATGCGTTCCGCTTCAACATCCAGTGCCTTTTTGAGGAGGTCACGTTCAGTTGAAGGGACAAACCCGAGCAGCATCTTCTGGTTGTTGTCGATGTTTTCCGGACTCACGTTCAGCCGCCAGTAAATAAAGGAGGTGGCAAACATGGTCATGCCGGAAGCATCGGCACCAGAAGAATCGGAAGCGAAAGGCTGGTTATAGGACATCGGGGTGGTGATAGTTTTCTGGGTGGTGGCGAAATACCATGCCAGCGACCCCGTCAGTACATTTCCCGCCCCCAGAAGAAAGACTAAGGAGGAAAGCCCAATAAACGCATAACTGAGCTGTTTATCACGCTCACCTTTAACCTGTAACTTCATGGCGATTAAGCTCTCCAGTGTCGGAAACTGGAATCAGGTATCTGGCGAAAGGCGATTTTGAATAACAGAGTTGGAAGATACCAGTAGCAAAAATTCAGCAACCAGTATGACCCCTGCCCTTTTTTCAGATACCTGACCAGGGCCCAAAGCAGGCCCGCAATTACGGTAAGCTCAGTTGACATATCATTGAGTACACCGAGCAAAATCAGGGGTGCAACAATAATAAGTTCATCGAGAGGCAAACCTAAATAACGGTCCTGCTGATTGAGCGTTTCCGGGAAGTAGTATTTATCTTCTTCCCCGCTCATCTTTTAGCTCGCGATACCGAAAGCAACACGGGTAAAGATAATCGCCATAACGATGCCGACGAATACCAGAGGAGAACGGGCCTTAATATAAATGAAAAGCCCCATGATGATTTCTGCAATATAGAACCATTTCACCAGGGAGGAGCCGGAACCAAAGGTGCTGTTCACGGTGGTTTGCTGAGATGAAAGTAAATCTGTACCTGCCGCCAGTACCGGATGAGCGACCATAAGTGAAATTAAAACCAGGCCCCCGTTTTTGACGAACTTCTTAAACTGGCGGTTTTCACGCGCCTTACTGAATAAAGACGCTACCGCCCGTCCCTTCACGATGTTAAGGGCATTACCTTTAATGGACATGCTTGTTTTCTCCGAAGTAAACAAAAGTGATGTGCGCAAGTCGTTGTTTACGCACGCGATATTGTCCCATGACCTCAAAAAAAAAAAACTGTGACGCATGTCACACTTTTAGATATCTTTCGGATTTATCTGAATATAGAAGTGCGTAGGCTTGATTGTCTGGCAGGTGGCTGGATTGCAAAGGGGATCTACATCTATGAAAGTTAAAGAGAAAATGTGGGAAGGCCGTGGCCGGCCGCGCAAGTTCCAGCCGGGTGAAGCGGTGGAATGGCGGCTGCGTATACCGGATAATTTGCTAATGGAGCTACGAATATGTGCCAGGGCAGGGAAAAGAAGTGTTAACGATGAAATTATTGCCCGCCTTTTATTATCCCTTAATTACCAGCCTGATGTGCCTTTGATAAAAACTGCAGATGCAGAAAAACTGATTTCTCTGGCTGTGAAATTTGAGTTATGGCTGAATGAATTACTGGATGCAGGGGGTGACGGTAAGGAGGAAGAAAATAGTAACCGGCCCCATGAAGAACTGCTCTGGATGTGGCGGGAGGGCGCAAGAACTTTACTTCCCGGAAAAACCACAGGTTACAGTATGCGTATTCCTGAAAATCTTGCAGAAGAAGTCAGGACAATGGCCAGGGTGCATGGTCGCAGTCTGAATGACGAAATGCTGACACGACTGATGAGTACTCTGGGTTATTTTACCGCCCGCGTTCTTGACCAGAACGAGGATGCGCAGGCGCTGAAAGTGCTGTGTATGGAGTTTGAAGTCTTCTTAAAAGAAAAAATATCTGATGCGGAGAAGAGTGGGCTGCCCTGGGATAAAAACAGCCCTCAGTGATCGATGGCGGCCGGATTGATTTGGCCGCCAGTGAATTTCTACTTAGAGACAAAATGCTGATTACCTGCATTATCCTCTGCATCGTTAATCGCGCTGATGCTTTGATTCACCAGCTCATCCAGTGACCCTCTGTATTGTTCACCTTTCACCGAAACAAAAATTTCAGATACAAGAGCAGTTAAAATCATAATTCCTTCCCGGGATCCGGACACTTTTTGTATCAGGTCACGACGAAACCCTTCAAGGTCAAAGACTGATGCTTCATCTTTAGATTTGTAGACCATCAACCCCAGACGAACGAGTTCATTAACCATAGAAGAAAAGTTCATGTCTGAGGATGTTGCGCCCTTCTGAATTTCAATATCAAGAATATCCTGAATTTCGCGGTCTATTTTATCTTTAAAGTAGATGTTCTTACGAGGCATCTTATTTTCCTGTAGTTTTCACACAGTGCCTGATGCAGCACTGCAAGGTTGTAATTTGTCTGTGAGTGGCTATGCCTTATCGGCCCATTAAATAAGACAGAGCGAAAATGATGTGTGCTAATCCGGCACTATCATGTGTGCTAATCCGGCACCATAGGGTGTGGGGATACGGCACTGTTATGTGTGGGGTTCCGGCACTGTTTCATTTTAAGTTACTCTAATTATTAACTACACACAATCCCCACACTTTACAGTGCCGTTGCAGGCACTGCTGTGTGTGTTAATCCGGCACTGCAATGTGTGGGGTATGACACACCTTTTATGCCTATACACTTAAATCCCGCATTACTGGTTATCTTATCCACCTGAATTTAAAGATAAAATCTGCAAGACAACGTCTTGCGTGGGGTGTGATGTTTTAAATGGTTAGTAAAGAGCGGCTCTGATATAGCTGCTCCGGTCTGGTTTTGTTTATTGTGGGAGGTTGGTAAACATGTCACTAAAAGCGCTTCCGCGCGTTTGTAGGAAATTAACTTGATTCCGGTGATCTGCCGGGGTATTTTTTAGAGCACCTTCCACAGCGCCTTATATTTCGCTAAAAGGCATAAACATGAAAATATCGTTGTTCCCCACTGCCCTGCTTGTAATGTCATTGTCTGCGGGTGCGGCTCCACAGATGTGCTTTGACCAGGCAGGAAAGGATTACCAGATTGACCCGCTGTTGCTGATGTCAATTTCTATTAAAGAAAGCAGACTGAAACCAAAGGCGATCAACGGATCGAATAGCAACGGCACAGAAGATGTCTGCGGTATGCAGGTGAACAGCTCCCATTACGGAAAACTTAAAAAATTTAATATCAGCCGGGAAAGGCTTTTAAATGATCCATGTATTTGCGTGTACTCAGGCGCGTGGGTTCTGGCGCGCAACTTCCAGTCTTACGGAAGAAACTGGGACAGCGTGGGAATGTATAATACGGGACCGAACAAAAAGATGATTGATCGCCGTCGTGCGTATGCCCGTGATATCAAAAATATATATCGGGTGTTACTGGCCAGAAAAGATATTCTTGCACAGCGTGCCGGGGGTTCGGGAGAGATGGTCGGCGGTGCCGGGGTAAAGACGGATTCGCCTTCGATATTGGCACAATAAAAAGCCGCTCATGAGAGCGGCATATTTTCAGGCCTTCAGCTTTGCAAATTCTTCCGCCATTTTCCACAGCGCCTGATTCAGTTTAATATCACCATCAATGCCGGTGACTTCACGCGTTCTGGTGCGCGCTCCTTTCGCCGTCTTACCGGAAATCCCGCCCTTGATCACATTTTCCTGAATACGGTTAAACGTGGTCCATAAATCGGGGCTTTTGTCTTCCCAGCGACGGGACTGTAATAACTGGTCAGGAGTGACAGGGGAATGACCGCCATCATATTTGTATTCCAGCGCAGCGGCGCTTAAAAGACGCTGTTCCGGCTCTGACAGCTGGATGCCTTTCATCAGATCAATATTTCCAGAGACTGTATCGAAGGTTTCCAGAACGGTATAAGCACCCTCAATAACCTGCCCCACAATATCCCCTTTGTGAGGGACTTTAATCTCGCCAAAATTTTTCCAGGCGACCAGACCATTTGTGCAAATCTGACGGAACATGCCGGGGATCATTTTGTAACTGCTGGAGCCATCATGGCTGTTCAGCAGAATAATTTCCGGGACTTCTTTACCCGCGATTTGATCGTGGCGACGCAGGCGTAATAAGTGTTTGGTGAACTCACGTTTTTCAACATCGCGGGTTCGTGACTGCGTGGCATAATAAGGCTGGAACCCTTCTTCACGCAGGCGATCAAGAATTTCAATGGTCGGGATATAGGTATAGCGATCTGAGCGTGATTCATGTTTCTCGGCAGAAAAAGCGCTCGGCACAATACGCTGTAATTCGTCATTGGTCAGCGGGCGGTTCTGGCGAATTGAAGTAGGTGCGCGGTAACGGTTTGCAAAGCTGATCATAATATTCCCCTTTAATTAGATTTGACTGAAGTTAAAACACGGAAGAAATTTTCTTGCGGCAGCGTAATAGCGACCGGCCAGCTGTCCACAATCCAGATCGAAACACGTTCATCGCTGTATTTATTCAGCATGATCATTTCAAGGCCGCATGCTGGCGGTGTGAAAACGGCTGGCTGCGGTTCGCCTTCGGTTGCTGCCAGTACCCAGCAAAACAGCTCGGTAAACTGGGCAACGGAAAGTGTTGAATCACATCTTCCGGAAGATTCTTGAGCGGCGGTTTTGACGTTGACGTTTCGTGTGTGCATCCTGGTTTTCTCCTGTGGTGATGGTTGTCCATCTCCCTGGTGAGTTCTCTCGCGGCAAAGGGCAAAGGAGCGACGGCGAAGGGCGGAAGGAAAGGGGCGGAGACAAAAGTTTTTGCAGTCCTTCGCAAAAAGTTTTGGCGGAGTTCATTTCACCCCTTGGATGACGACCCGACGGTGCTACGACCAGCCCTCCGCGGGAGGACACACAGGGTGATGGCCTCACCGGGGGAACAGGATGCACACACCCGACACGTCGGAACGGCGTGGCGACATCAGAGCGACGGCATCAGCCGGCGCGGTGGAGGCGACGCGACCGGCACGGTCGCTGTGAGCCGGGAAGTTGACCTTCGCCATCAGACCCTAGCCGTATGGCCCGAAACCCGCAGGGGTTCGGCGGAGACTGGACGGTGCGCAGCAGCGGCCCTGGCGGAGTGGGGCTCGACGACTGAACCGCGCAGCGGGTCAGGAGCCGAAGGGGGCCAGCGCCCTGCCTGCTTTTTTGGTTACATCCATCAATGAGCAGCTGCTGCGCGTCGCTGTGATCCAGACGACAACAAGGCGCAGTGTTGTTGAAATATCACATAGCTTAATGCTAACGTACGCATCCATTAGCATTAATACAGGGACAGAATAATGAGCGGTCAATCTCAGACTGAACAGGCCCGGGCCATTTTTTTGCATAAATATACTTATTCCAGAGAGGATCTGGCCGCTGATTACCAGGCCGAACTTCTCAATTACAGCAACGAGAAATGGGAATACCCGCAGCGTGCTGCCCGCCTCAGTGCTGCCGTGAAACGTTACAAATCTTTCAGAATGCTTTGTTTCATCTTTGAGATTGCAGATGAAATCGAACTGGACTTCACACCGCTAATTGTAAAACGCCTGTGCAACCGCCTTTTCGGGCGATCCGGCAGTCAGGAAATGATCGTCGATATCTTTGGGCAGAAAGGTCGGCAGCACCGTAGTCGTGACAATTTGCCCTCAGTTATCGATGGGGTGGTCGAACGTTACCGCCTCGCTGCCTTTTCTTGCCAGGCTTCCACCCAGAACGATATCGAACAGGTTAAGAAAGCCTACCAGGCCGGAATCACGATAACCCGCCAACAGGCAGAGTAATGCTGGCCTCTTAATGCTATCGTACGCATCCATTAGCATTAAGAATATCATTTATTGTGGCGCAGAGACGAATGGGAAGAGAGCGGCAGGCGCCGCCGTCCCGCTCCGTTCCCCGGAGGGGAACGTTTCCTTTCGGGTTGTTCATGCGCGCGGTCGCGACCGTAAGGAAAAAGGGGCTACCGGCGAACCGGCAACCCCTTCATAAAGGCGCTTGTAGTCTTTCCAGACGACACCAGAAGCCCTGAAAAGGCGGGGTTTCCCCCGCCTCCAGGTTGCTACTTACTGGATTCGTAGGCAAGCACGGCAGCGACCTCCCGTTGCCCGTCCTTCAACCGGATTTCGCAGAGCGATTTCCGTGTCAGGTATGTGAATATCAACAGTGTGAGACACACTATGAGTACGCACCAGATAACGGTACTTCGCGGCTGTTTCATAGCCTTCTTCTCCTTGCGCAGAGCGCAGTAAGCGGCTAATCTAGATGTGTCTAGCATTCAGATTGGCCTCGGGTTAATGAAAATTAACTTCGGGGCTTTTCTCTTTCTGCCTCACAACAACCGTAACAAACCCACCGAACGTCATGAGACAAAAAGCCTCAAGCGCCGTCGCCATTATACCCCGATGCCTGTTTTCTGCCCAGGAATAACAGCCTGAAAACTGTATAAATCCTCATCCTTTTCGGCGTCATTTTACGATCGGCAGGCCCAGCGCCTCCCGAATTTCAGCCGCCCGTTTTTCGCTACCGGCATTTACTCCGGCGTTATATACCAGGCTGATCAGCTCCTGTAACTGCGCCCAGTCATCCCGGGCCAGTCTTGCATCCAGTCGATACAGAATTTTCCCGCTGGCGGCATGCCGGAACACGGTACCCGTTTCTTTTTTGTCAAACCTTCGGCTGATAATGCTCAATACCCCTCCCGGTTATCCCGGCCCTCAGACCATTCAAGGATCTGGTCTTCCAGCGCCTCCAGATGTTTGTCGATGCTCTCAGACAGCTGCTCGCTTTCGGTCTCCAGCCAGCCACTCAGTCCGTCCCATTCGCAGGTCATTTCTTTCAGCTTTTCTGACATGGTACGTAACTTATTGCGCTGGCTCCGTGCCACCTTCAGTGCTGTCTTACAGGGGTTATTTCTCATGCCTACCCCCGATGATGTTTGAGCTTGTTGGGTACCAGCCAGCGCTCGGCAGCGCGGATATGTTCAGGCGTTTCCCGGACAATAAACGGGATTTCATACATCACTACATACAGCGGCTCGCCGCTCAGGCGCAGCCACTCCAGTTCCTTCAGCGATGCGAACCGCGTCTGCCAGCTCCAGAAAGCGCTCGTCAGCTCCCCCGCGTCTAACTCGTCGCTCCAGCGGGTGTACCATGTGCAGACGGTTTCGGGTGACTGGAAGTTCAGATCCAGTTCGGCCTGTGCGAGCAGGTTCCGGCGCAGCCGCCACTGCTGATCGACTTCCCGAGCTTCGCGGCGCAGCTGCCGGGTGGTGCTGATTTTCGCCCTGTGCAGTCGCCTGTCCGTCCGGGTGTGCATGACCTCCGGGAACAGCTCGGCCTGAACATCCGGCGTCAGCGGCAGCGGACAGGCTTCACCGCCTGTGGCGATCATAATCTCCAGCGCTTCCTCAACCTGTTTCAGGTTCGAATGGCGGTTCTTTGGCACCCAGTTCAGCCCTGGGATCTGACGGGCCACCGTGGCATTCAGGCGACCGCTGCCCGTCAGCACGCGAAGAAAGGTGCGCACATACGGCATGGCGGGCAGACGTGCGCCGCGTTCCCGGGATGACTCGACCATGTTGATGGCCTGAATCGCCGCCTGACGGGCAGGTTTCAGGGAAACGAGCGCATGTGAGGACGGGATCATGCTGTCACCTCCCCACTCATCAGGTTAACCACGGTGCTGGCGGTGCAGTTGAACCGGCGCAGACCTGCCATCTGTGCAATCAGCTGACTGACACGATCGGGCTGGAGCGTTTTGTTCTGGTACAGGGTGCGCACGACTTCACCGCCGGAAGAGAGCAGCACCAGAAGCCAGTACGGCGATACTTCGCCAGGACTGCACACACACAGGTGCCAGGCATCACTGTCATCAGCACTGAAACGGCATTGTACGGGGAAAAAGCCGCCAAACTCGCTGCGGTACTCGGCGCAGACACGCCAGCCCTCTGGTGTTGTAAGCAGACCGATCACGGCATCGCTGAGAACGCGGCGTGCGTCCTCGCCCTGCTGGCGGATAAACTCAAAATCGGATTCGGTCAGGGTATTAATTCGGGTCAGGTCATAATGCATTGTCATGTTTTTTCCCGCCGCCCGAAGGCGGCGGTCTCCGGTATCAGGCTGCGTGGTCAGTGGTTTCAGTAACGGTTTCGGTGGCTTCTTCGGCCTGTTCAGCTGGCGCGGAACGCACCATCCAGTCAGGCACCCAGCCCACTGCATTGAGATCTTTCGCTGCTGCCTGCGCCGCATCGCGGCGCTTGAGTTTCACAACCTCGCCAGCCCGGTCTGCCATTCCCGCATCTTCATACGCCCGTCCAATCTGGGTGATTTTCAGCTTGCCGAAGTAGTTCTCTGCATCCGGTTGCCACCAGTTACGCAGGTCAAAGTCGAGCGCGGCCTCAAGGTTATCCAGCTCGCTGGCGTCGGTACGGTTGTAAAGACGCTCCTGCAGGCCGTTGATCCCGTGGGCGGCGCAGAAGCCCAGCAAGGCGTTAACCTTTTCAGCGGACCATGTCAGCAGCCAGGCGAAATCCTGATCCCAGTTTTCCGGCAACGTCGCCTGAATGGCTTCACGCTGTGCCTTCAGCGACATCAGGGCTTTACCTGCCTCCCCGGACGGAGCCAGAGTGGAAAGAAAATGCTGACTGGAGGTGACCGAAGCCTTAAGCGGTTGCTGACGGTGGCCATAGTTGGGGCGCTGGAACATGTTCATGCACAGCGTCCACGTCAACAGTGCTACCGACACATCCGGTCGTCCTGCCAGCTCGGCCTGAACCGCGAGCGTACGCTCGGCAGACATGGCCTTCACCAGTGTCGCGGGATAAGCGTCAGCAGGGATCTCCGGCGTGGTATAGGTGATCACGTTGCTCGCGTTTTCGCGCGCCTGTCGGGCCTCTTCCTCCTGGTGGCGATCCTCTTCAGTCAGTCTGCGGATCCCCGGCTGAACCTGAAAATCATTGCCATCCCATGACACCCAGATACCGTGTGCAGCGCGGAACTCTGGTGTGGCTTCGCGGTACGTGGCTTCACAGTAAATATCATCAATCGTCTGCTGTAATTCGTATTCGTCTTCATAAGCCGCACAGCCATCCATCGCATCCTCAAGCTCACGGACACGCTGCTGTTCATCGTCCGTCAGGACACCCTGTGGCATGGCGAAACGGTACTGCTCCTTGTCCTCACCGTGGCCACGCAGCTCTGTCATGCGGAACTCTGCCCAGCCCCAGCCCTGCTCCTGTTTTAACCGGGCCGCAAGGACGGTCAGTTTGCCATCCAGAAGCGATCTGACCAGCGCAGCATCCACAAAGGTGCTGTCCTTATCGCTGAACAGATCTGCGGTCAGTTCACCGCCTGCTGCGGTGTAAGCGTCCTCACCAACAAAAACGAACATCGGGTGGCTGATGGGCATTTTGTCGTCTGTCGCCATTTTGCGCAGGGTGTGGGCGACCGGGGCACGACCGTTCCACTGCGCCTTAGCATCCTCCCAGACCTGCATCTGTCGTTCGTGGGAATCGGCAAGCGTCAGCGCCTCGCACTGCTCAAGCTCCAGTTCATCCCGCGCCAGCGCATCCAGCAGGGCCGGGGCAAGGTTCGCCAGCTTCAGGCATCGCTGGACATGGCGCGGATGGAAGCCCATCAGTGCGCCGATCTGCGAAGGTGTTTTGCCGTCCTGCTGAAGGGTACGAAAACCAATAATCTGCTCGGCAGGATGCATGTTCTTGCGTCTGCCGTTCTCGATCATCGAGGCCGCTACTGCCAGCTCTACGGGCAGGATTTTCACCGGAACAAAAGGCGTGTCAGCATCAACCACACCGCGTAATACCAGAATACCGGTTCCCCGGCGGCGACCTTCCCCGCCCACGATGCCGATGGTGCCGTCAGGCTGATCCACACCGATCAGATTCTGAAGAATACCCACAGCCTCAATGCTGTTGGCCATCTCTTCCACTTCCCCCTCGGTATGCGCAATGATGCGCGTGTTCAGTTCTGAGCGTGTCAGACGGGAGAAAGGGAAGATTTGCACAGGCGTGTCCGCGAGGAGTTGCACGAGCTTCTGCTCCGTGGTCTGCGCGGTTTTAGCAGCGGATTTTTTGCTGCGCGGTGTTTTTGCCGTAGAATTGCTGGCGACCATTATTTTTACCTCTCAGTTTAAGTGATGGTTTGCCGTGGCCGGATTGCCCTCCGGTCACGGCTTCCGGTTAATCGGTGATGCGTTCAGGGTGCGAAACCAGTGCTGCAAAAGACGGATAGCTGTCGAGAACCTTCATCATGGCTTTCGCGCTCTCGAGCATGGCGATATCTGCGGCTGACGCGCGGTTTTCACAGACCGCGATCGTTGCCAGTACGCCAGATTTCATGTCAGAAAAACGCTCATACATGCGGTTGCTGAAGAGGACGCGCTTGCCCTCTGCCATGACCTGCCAGTTGTTGCAGTCGTTAAAACGGGTGTCCACGTTGTCGAACTCCACCACATGGGTGTCGGTGGCCTGAATGCGCAGCAGCTTCACCATGTCGCGGCTCTCTCCGACTTTTTTACCCGTCAGGGCAGTTTTCAGGTTCTGCATTTTTTCTCCTTTCTGTTGGTTAAGGCCGGATCCCCGGCCCGGTAAATACCGCGTGTACGGACTACTTCACGCCGAGGCGACGGAACATATCGGCAAGAATATTTCGCCGGGTATAAGGTGCCCCCGCTGCTTTCAAATCTTCCAGAACGTTCCATGCGTAGCTGACCTGCGTCCCGTGAACAGCGATCAGGTGGGCTGTCTTAGGCTCAGGAAAAGACAAAACCCATCTTCCGGTAGATTCTTGAGCGGCGGTTTTGACGTTGACGTTTCGTGTGTGCATCCTGGTTTTCTCTTGTGGTGATGGTTGTCCATCTCCCTGGTGAGTTCTCTCGCGGCAAAGGGCAAAGGAGCGACGGCGAAGGGCGGAAGGAAAGGGGCGACGGCGGAAAGTTTTTGCCCGCAAAAAGTTTCTGACGGCGTGTATTTCACCCCTTGGATGACGACCCGACGGTGCTACGACCAGCCCTCCGCGGGAGGACACACAGGGTGATGGCCTCACCGGGGGAACAGGATGCACGCACCCGACACGTCGGAACGGCGTGGCGACATTAAAGCGACGGCATCAGCCGGCGCGGTGGAGGCGACGCGACCGGCACGGTCGCTGTGAGCCGGGAAGTTGACCTTCGCCATCAGACCCTAGCGAAGCCCGAAACCCGCAGGGGTTCGGCGGAGACTGGACGGTGCGCAGCAGCGGCCCTGGCGGAGTGGGGCTCGACGACTGAACCGCGCAGCGGGTCAGGAGCCGAAGGGGGCCATGTGTAATATTCCGGAAAATTTGCTGATCGGGTTTCACAGCACGGGCCTGCCCGTTAACCCGGGCAAACTGATCCTGCTGGCCATCGCACCCTGCAGATCAGCAAATGACAGGATTTCCGGCAGATACGGCGTTGTTTTTACCCTCACATAATTTACCCGTATGAGTCTGCTGTTGTTCCGGACTCCGGGCGTAGATGCAGCGCCGCAGGCGCTGTCACTGCAGCCCGTCAGCCCGCAGGGATGACAGGGTTTTCAGCGCGCGAACAGGCGGAGCTGTAGCCCCGCCCTGCTGTTACTGTTTGTCACCCTGCCCGCCCTGAAGAATAAAATGACCGCATAAGTATACGGAACACTGGCGGGTTGCGGATTCACACAATTCTTCCACCACTTTTGCGGTAGTAACCGGGCTGAGTCCCAAATCACGTCGTCTGGTGTTGATCAGGGCTTTGTACTGCCGCAGGATATTGCGTGTTTCGGCTGATAATTGCATTACGTCTCTCCTCTTCTTTCAGGATACCGGGCGGCAGCGCCGCCCGCGGTCATTCAGTCCAGGGCACGCCAGATGGTTGCGCTTTCCGGGTGAGTGTCAGCAAACGCCATCAGTTGATCATGGCGGCGGCAAAAGTGGCGACACAGTTCTTCGTGGTCATGGTTGCTGTGGTGCCAGCTCCGGTGATTAAGAACCAGCGCAGTGAGGATGATCCCCGCCACTTCCCCGCTGACGGTCTGCTCAAACCAGTTTTCCGCATTGCAAAACGTCAGGCTCTCCATGTCGGGCGCCATAAATCCGCCCCCGTCCGGCAGACGGTAAAACTGCCAGAATCCCCCCACATAGTCGGGGCAATAACGTCTGGCATAGGCATAGATGGATGCCTCGGACGTTATAAAATCGCCGCCAAACACATCCGGTAAGAAAGTCAGACGCTGCGCGCCCTCAAGACGAATGGCATCACAACGGATCAGGGTCTGGTTCATATATCCTCCACGGTTAACATATTCTCGGTTCCGGCATCGCCGTGACGACACAGAAGACCGGCGAAAAGCGGAGGACGCAGGGGCGACGCCGCAAGCCGCAGCGCAAAGCCTTCACGGGCTGAATGCACCGTGAAGGGTGCGAACGGGTGAGGACGGCGGCGAAGCGAACCCTTGTGGCCGATGCGGCCGGGCTACCGTGAAGTCACGGCGCATGCCGCCACCGCACGGTATGTCAGAGGAGTTTTACTGTCCCGCCGCGGCCCGGCGGGCTGCGGCGGATAAAAGCGGAAGGCACTGACATCCTTTTTCGCAGTGGATGGCCACTGGCAAGCCGGGGGCATTCCCCCGGCTCACTATCAGGCAGCAAGCGCCTCTTTCAGCCGGTACACGTCGTTTCTCGCCTCCTGTACGGCCTGCGGCTCGGGCCGGCCCGCCGCCCATGCCTGACCCGCCCGGTGCTCCAGCTCACACTCATAGTCCTGCAACACGCGTGTGAGCAGGGCCGCCGGCACGCTTACCTGCCGGTTTGCTTCTTCCCGGTGTTGCGTCAGCATGTCATTCACGCTGACCTGTGTGACGCCCTTAATCTGGTACACAGCCATATGCGTGTCACCGATCGCTTTCATTATCCTGCGTGCCTCCTCTTCAGTCGGGAACTGGTTGTGTTTCCGGCACGCCGCTAATACCGCGTCCGTTGTCCAGACCAGCAGGGTCAGCGGTTCACAGGCAGTGAACATGTTTTCAAGCTTCACACAGAGTTCTTCACGGGTTCCGTACATGTTTTTACTCTCTTATCGGGTTAACAGGCCGGGCATCGCCCGGCAGGGTCATTCAGTCCTGAAAGGTTTCGTCCAGCACCAGGGCTTCGCGGTACGCTTCCAGTAAAAGGGTGTTTATCCGGCGCAGGGTCTGCGCGGCCATACGTTCAGCCAGCGTGGCCGCATCGTGCCTGTGCTGAGATTCGAGGCGGTTCAGCAGCATCCGCACATCACACATGGCATTGCTGAGGGTGGCGACGTCCGTGCGCAGATCCTCAAGTCCCGCATAGTTCATGCTGCCTCCGGATAGTCGGGATAAAAGGCCCCATCATTTGCGGCCGGCATTCTTCTCGACCTTTCAACCTGCGCCAGGCGACGAACGCCGGCGGCGTGATACTCTTCAAGCATCTCGATCCCGATATAGCGCCGGCTGGTTTCGGCGGCCGCCACGCAGGTGGAGCCGGAACCGGCGAACGGATCCAGAACAATGGCGCCCGGTCGGGTCAGGGATTCAATAAGCGGGCGCAGGCTCTGCACCGGCTTTTCAGTCGGGTGGTGACGGTTGCCCGTATATTTCCAGGGGATCACATCCGGGATGGGACGGTCCGGCGTCTGTGGCCGGCCCTTCGCCAGCAGGTAGGCACTTTCGTGGGCATAGCCGACAAATGTTGATTTCGACGTATACGATTTTGCAAAAACGATATGCCCCACAATCCGGAAGCCAGCCGTTTTCCAGGCATTAAGAAACAAATCTGCCCGGTTCCAGGCGTAGAAGCTCACCATCAGGCTGTCGTTTTTCAGGACGCGATACATCTCATGACAGGCCGGTTGCAGCCATTCCGGCGTGTTGTCGCCGGCAAGGGTACGCCCGGTGCGATCCTTATAGCCGACCAGGTACGGCGGATCGGTCAGAATAAAATCCACTGCACGCGACGGAAAACGGGACATGACCTGCACGCAGTCACCCAGGATAAAACGGGACATGGCACTCTCCTCTCTGATATACGGCACCCTGTTGCGCCGTGCCGCCACAAAAACCCGGCGTAAAGCGGAGGGCGCAGGGGCGATGCCGCAGGCCGCAGCGCAAGCCTTTCACGGGCTGAATGCGCCGTGAAAGGTGCGAACGGGTGAGGACAGAGACGAAGTGAACCCTTGCGACCGTAGCGGCCGGGTTAGCGTGAAGGCACGGCGTTGAATATGCCGCCGGCAGGCGGCCTTAAGGCGGAGGGAACCGACATCCTTCGGTACCGGTTCTGATAGCTTATGAGTCCAACAGGGGGATATTCAGTGATGACAGATTCGTGCCTTTTTCTGGCATGTTTGCCTTCGATTTCAGGACACCCGCCTCCCCGGAGGGTGTCCTTCTTTTTCGTCAGCGCCCCTTCACCCTGTCAATGGCAAACTGCAGCGTGTCCCAGTTAAATCCGATTCCGGCATCGTGGCTGTGGTCGCAGATACGCATGGCTTCTGCAATTTCCTCTTCAGACAGACTTTCATCGAGCGTCAGAAAAACGTCTGCAAGCCAGAATGTCCCCATACACAGCGCATCCTGCGGATACTGCTGTAGTCTGGCGATGAGCGCCGCCACCGTCATATCATCGTGGCAGGCAGGTAGCGACGGCAGCACGCGATCGGCGATGTCGTTCCAGCACCAGTCATCGCCCTCCGGCATAGGTTCATGCAGGGTCTGTGATTCCACGCCCGGGAGCCGGGAAAGCTGCTCCTTAATCTCGCCCATGCAGAGTCGCTCACTACTGGCATCCTCGCTCCCCAGATAATGGTTGTTGATATATACGGCAAACTCGCCATTAATGAGTTCAATACAAGTCAGTCTGAACATAGTTGCGTCCTCAGCATCCGGCACCCTGTTGCGCCGTGCCGCCACAAAAACCCGGCGTAAAGCGGAGGGCGCAGGGGCGATGCCACAGGCCGCAGCGCAAGCCTTTCACGGGCTGAATGCACCGTGAAAGGTGCGAACGGGTGAGGACAGAGACGAAGTGAACCCTTGCGACCGTAGCGGCCGGGTTAGCGTGAAGGCACGGCGTTGAACACGCCGCTGGCAGACAGCAGGAAGGCGGAGGAGACCGGCATCCTTTATTTGGTCACAGTCTGCTATGTGCCAAGAGCGGACCTTAGGCCTCAGTAATTTGGTTAGCACAACCCCTTTGATAAACATACAGCTACAGTATTGCTTTTATAAGGAGCGTAGTTTCAATAGGACACCCCAAACGTTAGTCGGGAAAAGCCGACTGAAAAAAAACTTGTGTGGACAAGTAGTGTCCATTTAATGCCATTTTTAGATTAAAATGTGCCATTTTGAGGGTATTCTTAAACGTGCATAACGTTCTGATTTATCATACACAGAGCCTTATCATTTGAAACCATTCCGATGTACATCAAACAATGATTACAAGAGAAATTATGACACCGCCAACCAAAATTGATACATCAAGTCTACTTACCATATTGGGCGTTATTGCTGCTGTATGGGCCCTTATTACGCCAAACGCTCGACTACGTTTAAGGTTCTGCCTAGCGTGGTGGGATTGGTTAATTGTTGGGTTTGCATTCTTACTAAGCAATTATTTGGTGTTTGCACCGGCTTTAAAATCACTAGACTTATATTTTAGCTTTGGCCCCTGGAAATGGGGATTAGATAGTTCAAGTGCCGTATACCTGATATCACTCGCAGTTGCTATTTACATTTTATTTCGCTTAAAAAACCCTAAACTCTCAATTGGAAGAACAGGGATATTTCGAGAGTTAGTGGAAAATTTGCACCTTACTAAACGATACGACGATCTGGCACAATTGTTGGCACCTCAACTAGAAAAATTAATATCAATAATTGATAGACCTGTGAAGAATCGACTTTGTGATAAGATAGCTAACAATCTCCGCATCTCTAATCGCGAGACAGCTGCTGAACATGCACATGAAGCTTTGTTAAATATTGTCTCATCACCTGAACTTACCAATCACTTTGCACTTGCGCACCCATCCCTCTGCCTTGAGTTAATCAAGATCGAGCCAATAGTTCGTTCTGACTTTACTTCTAATTTTATCAGTGCATTACTTGGTTCACCTAACAGTCGTCTATATGTTGAGCTTAAAAATAATCTTAACGTTAGTCGAGGACATCGTTTATTGATTCCAAAAAACAACCGTATATTACATTTTTTCTTTTCCAATGCTAATTTTGCAGCTGATTTAGCAATATACCGTGATATCGGTGACTATCTCTACTGGAGGTTAGATGAAGATGAAAAAATTATTGCTGCACTTAATAAGTCTTTAGGTTCCTATTACGATGCTTCAAAATATAAATGTCCTATTTACTCAGGTGTCACGTTGTTTGAAATTATGGTTCATGAAGGTATTCATCAGGGTCTTCAGGATCATTTATGGTTGCATTACTATTCATATTTTGCAAGGAAAATTATAAAGAATATGAATAGGCAATCGGATGAATATAGTGGTGAATGGGAAACACCTTTTCACTTCCTTCTCTGTCATTTATTTAGCGTCGCTACAGATTGGGCAGAACAATGCGAATGGATAGATGAAAAGGAGATTCCTCAAGAAAATAAAGATATAAATAATTTCGATCTTCATTATATTTCAAAAGAGGCTACCAAATTACTTGGTGCTATGCTGCAGTTGGTTATGCCTAATAAAAAACTCACTTTGAAATCTAGAAAACATATTCTTGATATAGTTGTATCTTGTTATATTAGATTGAAAAGGAATAAAAAATTAAAAGACGTCGCTGACTCATTATTAATTTTTACCACTAGAGGCGAAGGTAATTCAGCACCGCCGCATTATCGTAGAGAACTTCTAGAAATATTCAATACCCTTGATGATTATCGATTAAGAACTGATGCCCCGGAATTCCGAGCAGCTATAGAGTCTGCTATTCAAGCAAGGCCGAATTAGGTAAATCAACCACCTGCATAGCGGGTGGTTTAGACATAGACCTCTAAGTATGCCTGAAAGCAGAGGTACCTCTAAGTTTCGATGTCTAGGTGTTGATCGGCTGTAATCTGGTAACCATGTCAAGCTTAAAATTTTCTCAACATAAACAAGTAGTATTTCAAATATTGAACCATACTGACTCCCCCCACTTTTTATAAGATTATGGAAATTTTTTGTACCAGTAAGTTCGAAAATTAGTGTTGTCACATCAGTCGTTATGAAAAATATTGAACTTCCGCTCCTCGCTCACAGCGGACCCTCAACTCAGCCAGCAATGTCCGCTGCGTGCCAGGAGCGGACGTAGTTTAATCTCTACTATGTTAATAAGTAATGATATTAAATAAACTCATCATTAAGAAAGCCTGTTGATAAAAAGTTCTGAATGTGAAGATAAAAAGAATAACGTGTATCTTCATTTTTTTTCTTCGATGTGTTGAGTTCCGGCTTGAGATTATAAATAAGATGAGACTCTATAAAGTCAAGTAATTCTATAGCTAATGATGTCGGACTAATCCAATCCAGTGAAATATAGTCTTTTCCATCATAAAACCATGGGGTGGCTCTATATATCCTCTTTTTCATATTATTATATTTGGGATCTAGCAACTTTAAGGCAGCCGAGTGACCGCCAATAAACCTTTTGGAGTTAACGGTTTTTCCGACATAAACAATGTGTTCATTGGTATCATCCATATCAGAGCATGATATTAAATAGATTGGTAATGAGGGTTTGGGAGGAATGCCGATTTTTTTTTCGATTATCACCCTCTCCTTTTCATGAATAAAAATGGGAAGCTTTCCATTAAATTCACTCTTCACATTCCCCAAGTATGAATCTGTATTTTTCCTAGCTTCATGCAGTCCGACCCAGTTAAGACTATTGACCTGATGGAGAGGACAGCATTCCTGTATTGATAACCAAGTCCCCCAATCACCTGATGGATTATCACTACAGTTTTGGCCCGAAAATCTGTGTGAAAGGAATTTTCTCCCCTCGAACCAGGCTTGCAACGGAATATATATATCTGAAGTGTTCTGCTCGACTTCAATTAATGGACTATTAGTATCCAAATTTATGCCTCCTTTCATTAAGTATTTGCATAAAAATACCTAAAAATAAGAAATTCTTTAATTAAGATTATAAGTTAAATATAAGTGCCAATGAAGCTTTGAATGATTCCGCATCAATAAATTAATTCTAACACAATACCATATAATAACGAAAAATGTCACTACTTGGTCGTTGAGGATATGACATTGCAATTAAAGAGAAAACCTTAACACACTATCTATAACGTCCGTTTCTCGCTCATAAGGGACAACCATACTCAAATTTCCCACATTGCAGGAGATTTGAGTATGAACACGTCACCGTGGAACAAAGACCGTATCATCGGTCAAAAAAGACCACTTCAGATATCTCATATCTGGGGGATCCGAATCCGGCTTGAACTGGAAGGTAAAACGCGCGATTTAGCTCTGTTCAATATGGCCCTGGACAGTAAGCTTCGAGGCTGTGATCTGGTCAAACTCAAAGTATCTGATGTGGCATATGGTAGCTTGGTTTCAAGCAGAGCAACGGTGTTGCAACAGAAAACCGGTAGTCCTGTGCAATTTGAGATAACCAAAGGAACAAGAGAAGCTGTTGCTGCATTGATAAAGCTTGGCAATTTGCACAGTAAAGACTTCTTGTTCCGATCTCGGGTCGGAACTAATCAGCACATATCAACCCGACAATACAACCGAATCTTTCATGGGTGGGTAGAAAAGCTTGGTCTCGAAGATTCACTTTACAGCACACATTCCATGAGAAGAACAAAACCTTACCTGATCTACAAGAAAACCAAGAATCTTCGGGTGATCCAACTTCTGTTGGGCCATAAGAAACTGGAAAGCACAGTCCGTTATCTGGGCATTGAAGTCGATGATGCGTTAGAGATCTCTGAATCGATTGAAGTCTAAGGTTATCAGGGCTGCAACAGCAGCCCTGTGCCAGAAGCGGACGTTCGAATCTTCACTGTTGCACAGCCAGCGCCAGTCGGATCCCAACTGCACTAAAGGCCAGTGCTACACCCCAACGAATGCCGCTCATCACCCTATGATTTCCTAATACATAATGACTAACCGACGAAGCAAAAGCCCCATACAGAGAAAATACAGCAAAAGTCATGGCTGCAAAAATAGCTGACAGAATCAACATACTCTGTGTGGGGTGTACATCCCCGGTGGCGATAAACTGCGGAAGGAATGCCAGGAAAAATAGCGAAAGTTTGGGATTAAGAAGATTGGCAACTATCGCCTGTATTATCAAGGCGCTATGAGATATCTCCGACCCGGGACCGGCTGCGGTTAAAAGTGCCTTATCCCGTAGAGTTTGCCACGCCATAAACAGCATGTAAGCCACACCGGTATACTTCACAATGGAAAATAGTAACGGACTGGCATGTAGCAGGGCGGCAAGGCCTGTAATTGCAGCCAGCATATGAGGCAATACCCCGAGAGTGCATCCGGCAGCAGCAATTATTGCGCTACGTTTTCCCTGCCTAAGACCGGCAGAAAGCGTAATAATGGCGCCAGTACCTGGTGATATAATAATCAGCAGAGATGTCACCAGAAAATCATTATAAAGCATCAAAATCTTACCCCTCATCGGCAGCTGACATAACCGCTCCAGTATTTGATTAAGAGGCTTTCTCTGTCTTGAATAAAATTGCAGCTGCAGTGGCAGCTAGATTTTTGAAATCTGTTTTGCATAACGGCCCGGCGTATAGCCATAGCTGCGAACAAACAGACGAGTCATGTGGCTTTGATCCGCAAACCCCCCCGCAATCGCTGCATCAACAAGGGTCATTCCGCCCAAGATAAGCTTTCGAACCAGGGACAGGCGTCGCTGCAAAAGATAGGCGTGCGGAGTCATTCCACTGTAATGCGCAAAAGCGCGCAAAAACGTAAATTGCCCAAGTCCGGCAATCGCCGCCAGTTCAGTAAGAGATATGGCACTTTCCGGCGCGTCATCCATTTTTTCCTTCGCGTACAACACGCCTTTTATGGGCATTTTCATCTGAAGCCTGGGCATTTGAGCCAATTCTTTAATCAGGACTAACAATGCCTCATCCGAAGCCAGCTTTTCTACATCGCCATTACCCCTAATAATCGATTGATATAACTGGTTAAAAATTTTTGCCATGCCGATATTCGTTGATACAGGCAGAGCAAATTCGCCGCTGGCAAATTTGCCATCGGAAATATCGCTAAAGCAGCGATTCATAAGCTCAGTATCAAAATAAAGCATTCGCCAGGCTCGCGGGCCATCGAGCGGGGTCCCGTCGTGAACTTCCCCCGGGTTAACAGTGATGACATCACCCGCGTTCGACTCGACATATCCTCGCCCACTCAGGGATTTTTGTCCGCCGCTGTCCATCAAACCAATGCCGAACTGGTCGTGAGTATGCCGCCCGAACGAAATATCGCTGTTGGCGTTTACCGCTTCGACACCCGCTACAGTTATGGGAAGAAGCTCAATGGAATGTTGACGCACGATGTCAGCATTTCTCCTGTTGCAATTCGTCGTGCTGCCTGAGTTCATAATCGATAAACGCATCGATCATAGTCCTGTAGACCTTTTCGATAATCCCTGCGGGAAGTCCTATCTCAGTTGCCTGTTTACTTACCTTGTCGATTACCTGCTGGACACGGTCTGGAGCACGCACGGCTGAATGATCACTTTTGAAAGCTGCTGCAGCTTTAACACATTGGCTACGTTGCACGATCATTTTAACCAGTTCACTGTCAATTTGATCGATACGGTTTCTGACATCCTCAATTGAAGAAAAATCCATCTTAACCACCCCTTAACTAGTACGAGAGTACAACAGGATACACAAATTTTGTCTAAATAAATTCTTAATTTGTAAAGTCTGACTGAAAGGACGATATACCGAAGAATTCAATTAAGAATATGCGGTTACTGAGAGTGCGGTAAAAAGAGGGCGAATGTCTGCTCCTCGCTCATAGCGGACATAAGCTTGCGTGTCAGTCCGCTTTGTGCCAGTAGCAGACCCTTCGATTGTGCAGAACTGTGATGAAAGGGAAAAACTCATACCTCTTCCGTTTTGAGTATGCGGATATGATGCGCAGCACCTGCAAAAATGACCGTACATCTGCCTTTGTATCGGGTATTCCCGCAACCGCCCTGTATGTTATGTGCCCCCATAATACCGCAGCGGGAAAACAACAAATCAATTAACTCGCTGTTTTCACCTATTTTTCCGGAAAGAGCAGCCCATCTGAGTAGCAGGTGAGTTCCCCAGTGACGGTCCTCTGTTGGAAGTTCAATGGCCAGCTCATCTGGCAGGGTGTCCCTCAGTCGTGCCAGGATTTTTGGCTGCGAAGAAAGAGAAGCATCCAGGTCTGCCACTGGCAAATGGTCAGGGAATTCGCAGGTATAGACTCTGGGAGTATGAACAGGAAGACGCGATATCATATGAGCGTGGTAATCGGCACCGTCAAAATTATCAATAAACCAGAACGCCAATCCTGTACCTTCGCCTGTACCAAAAAACTGAGGGTCAAAGCTGTCAAAAAACGCGCGTGAACCGTGATAAATTCTCACAATAGCTCCTGTCTGCTACCTGTAAATCAGATCGTTAATAATCTCGTTGATTACTGTTTTGACTACTTTATGTATGCAGGAATCCGCAGCATAAGGCATTAATCAGAGAAATTTTGCTTGAGGTTAAATTGTGATTTACATCACAATTTAAAACCCTATAATCGCCGGAAAATTGAGCGCTTATTTTGACGGCAGGGATGAGATGTCTCCCTGCCGTTTTTTTATGCCGCTTTATCGCGCGGGCGCTGCCCCAATACGACGCAGCGCGTCCTGCACTTCATGTAATCCAAAAATATCATCCGGAGGCGGGGTTTTTCCGGCCAGCTGGCAGAACGTAAAGGCGGCATTGGATGCAGTTAACCGCTCGCGGTGCAGCGCCACCACAACCAGCGTTCGGTCTTCATCTTTCAGTTCTTCGAGTCGCATACTGTTTCCTGTAGGTTGATGTTCATATCATGACCGTCCTTTTGCCGTTTTATTGTCAAAGGCCAGGATAACTCCGAGGCACATCAGACAGGCGTAGGCTATCTGCAGCACAATGGTCACCGGCAGGGGCATCGCATCGACGAGTAATAACGGGACGACCAACGCCACGCCCAGCAGGACCATTCCCCTGCCGGTCTTTTTGACGAGGTCCGCCCACTGGTCCTCTGGAACGTTTCTGGCACGCAGAACATGGCAGATCATGCGTTCAGCATGGTGCTTTACGAGTGACATAATGGATTTACCTTATTTATCCTTCGCGCCACCAAACATGGCCCGGGCATTGCTCAGGGTTTCATTGTCATCTTCCCGGGGCGCGGGCGGTGCACTGCCCTGCCCTTTTGCTGGCGTCTGCGCTGCTGGTCGGCGGTTGCCGAACGCTTTCATTTCTTCCGGGAAAACCGCCTGCATCAGCAGAACCATCTCCTCGAACGTGGTCGATTCATTCAGCTGGGCTGCCAGCAGATGCGGCAGCCTTTCATCCTGTTTTCTCAGGGCAAAGCCGGACAGAAGCGCAGCACGCCAGACGTTCCCCCGCTCACCCTGGGGCAGCCTGTCCGTTTCATCGCAGACGTAGCGCTCAGCAGCGTTGCTTTCGGGGTTCAGGTAAAACGTAATTTTTCTACGGGTGTCCGGTTTATCCATCTCATTAACCAATTGCGAACATGCCATTGACCAGGTCAAACTGGGGATCTTCGCTCAGGTAAAACCTGTCATCGCGCACCCCACAAAATTGTCTGACCGCACTGGCGATGAGTTCGGCACCGCCACCAATTACCATAACATGAGAATAACTTTCAAAGCTCTTCACGGCATCGATCACCCGGTTCACAAGACGGTGATGTGAATCGCGAAGCGCTTCCTGCACGACGGCCAGTCTGGAGGCATCGTTAATGCGCTGCCGCATAAAATTCTCGTCTTCGCGGTGGATGATGAGTTCGTCAGCAAGATAGCTGCTGCCCCGCGTTCTGGCCACTGCCATCGCCGCCCTGACGTCCTGCGTCATCAGTGATACCCCCAGGCCGGAGTCGCCAAAGATACGCGAAATCCCCCGCATTTTGGCCCTGACATGTGAAATATCGAGCGTGGTGCCTCCCAGGTCAACAATGAGCAGTGAGTCAAGGTCGTCCAGTTTGCTCACCACATCAAAGCCTGCCGGAATGGACTCAGGCATGACGCGCACACTGCGAACGGTGAAGGTCAGTCCGTCATTCAGGGTGACCGGCCGCATCAGGTTTTCCTCTTTGCGCCGGATATTCTCAGCACAGGGTTGATTGTCACGGTTGTAATACTCCGCGAGCGGCAGCGTCACGACAATGTCGACCTGCCGGGGTTCAAGTCCGGTCTGCAGCAGCGCATGGTGGACGGCAATGACGTTCACATCACTGTACTGCCATGCAATGTTGGTCGTGACCAGCGCATCGGCGCTGATGGGATCGAAGGTGTAGTGCTCTCCATTGAGCGAATAGTTAAAAACGCGCTGGCCACCAAAGCAAACCGCCCACTCACGCTTGAAACTGTTCGGACTGATCGCCCGATAAACTTTTTCTCCGTCCTGCCACATCAACTTAATGTTGGTTGATCCATCATCGATGAAAATTTTCATATAACCTCACGGTAATTTCAAATACAAAATCAGGTTTTTATTTGAGAAGTATAAGAGAACAATTTGAAATTTACACAGTGCGATGGGATTTATCAAGAATAATTTAGAGAAAAATTAGAGAACAATAAGGGTTGGATGTGGGACGTGTTAAAAAGGGCATTCTGCGCTCGAAGTTGATCGCTTACGGTAAAAATACTACTGTATATAAAAACAGTATAATTAAAGTCGTGAGGGATACATGAAGTTACAGTTGCTTAGGCCGGGGAAAGAGATTCCGCCGCAAACGCATCCTTTTTTTTCAGATCTGGCCAGCTGCGGATTTCCCAGCCCGGCCCAGGATTACGTTGAGTCAGATCTGGATTTGCATGACTACTGCATTCGTCATCCGAGTGCGACCTACTATCTGCGCGCGAGCGGCGACAGCATGTCAGATGGTAGCCTGTTTAACGGGGATCTTCTGGTCGTCGACTGCGCGGAAAAACCTCAGCACGGCGATATTGTTGTGGCCAGCCTGCAGGGTGAATTTACCGTGAAGCGCCTGCTGCTGAGGCCGAGACTGATTCTGCAGCCTATGAACGCCGTCTGGGCACCTATCTACCCCGACCCCAATGAGCTGGAAATTTTCGGCGTGGTGACCCACATCATCCACCGGACACGGGAGATGTACTGATGTTTGCCCTCGCTGATGTGAACAGCTTCTACGCCAGCTGCGAGCGGGTATTTCGCCCGGACCTGAAGGGTAAGCCTGTTGTGGTGCTTAGTAATAACGACGGCTGCGTAATCGCCCGCAGCGCGGAGAGTAAAAAATACGTGCGTATGGGTACCCCGTGGTTCCAGATGAAAAACGAAAGCTATCCGGAGAAAATTTACGCGTTCTCAAGTAATTACGAGCTTTACGCTTCAATGTCGGCCCGCGTAATGAGCTGTCTCGAGGAACTGGCACCTCGCGTGGAACAATACTCAATTGATGAAATGTTTTTATATATCAATGGCATACATAAATATAATAACCTGGAAGATTTCGGTCGGCAACTGCGTGGGCACGTTTATGACTGCACCAGGCTGACGATCGGCGTCGGTATGGGTCCCACTAAAACGCTGGCCAAATCTGCTCAGTGGGCCTCAAAGGAATGGAAACAGTTCAGGGGCGTACTGGCCCTGACCCCGGGTAATCCGGCCAGAACGCGGAAATTGCTCTCCCTGCAACCTGTGGAAGAGATCTGGGGCGTCGGCAACCGTATTGCGAAAAAGCTGCATGTTCTGGGAATCAGGACGGCGCTGGATCTGGCTCTGACGAACCCGACCTTTGTGCGTAAAAATTTCTCTGTTGTGCTGGAAAGAACGGTACGTGAGCTGAACGGTGAGAGCTGTATAGCCCTTGAGGAAGCCCCTCCCACCAAACAGCAAATTGTCTGCAGTCGCAGTTTTGGCGAGAAAATCACGGAAGCGGATTCGCTCCGCCAGGCCATTTGCCAGTATGCGGAACGGGCGGCGGAGAAGCTTCGGGGGGAACACCAGTTCTGCCGGCATATTTCTGTCTTTATCAAAACGTCTCCGTTCACCGTTAAAGAGCCTTACTACGGCAACGTGGCTACGGAGAAACTGCTTACGCCCACTCAGGATACCCGGGACATCATTGCGGCCGCCACAACGGCGCTGGAGCGTATCTGGAAGGATGGCCACCGGTATGCCAAAGCCGGTGTGATGCTGAATGACTTCACAAGTTCAGGCGTGTCACAGCTGCAGCTGTTCGACGAACGTCCGCCCCGACCTCATAGCGCAGAACTGATGAAGGTTCTCGATGGTATTAATCATTCTGGCCTGGGCCATGTCTGGTTTGCCGGACGAGGCATTGAACCATCATGGCAGATGAAACGCGATATGCTGTCCCCTGCGTACACCACCCGCTGGAAAGATATCCCGATAGCAAGGATTAGTTAAATCCTGCTTTTCAGAAAGAGCTAGTAGTGCTCGCCGCAGCCGAACGACAGGGCGAAGCCCGCGAGTGAGCGAGGAAGCACCAAAGAGACGAACTAACAAACATTACTTACGCGCCTTAGCTAGAACATACCCATACAAAGGCTTGACTGACTATAGGTTGGTACCAAAGTCCCAGTTGAGTGGTTAGGATCACAGTCCTAGTTGAGTGGTTAGGACCACGGTCCCAGTTGGGTAGTTGGGACCGTGGTCCCAGTTGGGTAGTTGGGACCACGGTCCCAGTTGAGTGGTTGGGACCACGGTCCCAGTTGAGTGGTTGGGACCACGGTCCCAGTTGAGTGGTTGGGACCGCGGTCCCAGTTGAGTGGTTGGGACCACGGTCCCAGTTGAGTGGTTGGGACCACGGTCATGAGGATCGTAAATTAGAAAGATAGTTATGAATAATTACTTTTTTACTTAATAGCCAAATGCTCAAGCATTTCTTCAAACTTCCCAATGTCTTTTTCTGAAAGCTTAGAGCGATCTAGGCTAATGATTAATTTATTGCCTTTATACTGCGCTGATGCTCCCGGAATGAAAACGCGCTTTTCAGGGGTCTGATTTAATTTTTTGCTGTGATCTTTTAGTAAGGCTGTAAGAAAATGGATTATTTCATCAGCCTCAAGTACTACACCTGCCTTTCTTTTTTCTGAAAGTTCATAAGCCCCTTCGAGGAAACGAGCCTCGTTCTCAGCAAAAATTTTCTGTAAATTTTCACCAGCTCTGGCAGAAAGCTCGCCTGGATGAGAGAAAAGGGCGATGACATCTCTTGGTAACTTAGAGGAACTGATGCATCTGGTTATGATTTTCCTTGAAATATTTTCAGCGTCAGCCAGAGCAGAAATATTCCCATTAAATTCATTTTCTAATCGCTGAGAATATCGCTTACCTCTTTCATAAGCACTTGTCGGTCTATAATCGTTTCCAAGCTTGCATAAAGCATTCATCTGTTCGTCATCAAGGGCACCGACGAGTATGCGATACTCAGTTGATGTAAGAATGGCAGACATGCGACGGCGGCTACCATCGGCAACCTCTATATGTCCCCCGACCTTACGACCAAAAGCCGGATTTTGTTGGCCAGTTAGTAAAAACGATGGTATGAGATCGTCCAATGCCTCCTCTGTTAAAAATGCCTGATCACGTTCATTACCAACCCAGACCTTTGTAGAGTTTGCTACATCTACACCTGGTATAGTTTCAAGAACAAACTTTACATCTCGGCCACACACGGGAAGGGTAATAGTATTACCTTTTGCCATAGCGCCCACTCGAGCAATGAGCGTATCAACCATAGGAGCAGCTGGAGCTGTTGCAGTAGTTGCAGGAGCGACTGAAGGATTAGATTTAGGAATAATAGGTGCACGTTTCATTAACGGATCTCCCAACGTGGTTTAATGAGACGATCAAATATTTCATTACAAACCGGCTCCCAAATTGCGAGTGCATTCCTCCATGCTCCAGTAGAAGAACGCTGATCTATGGCTTGTTCGAACACTGTTCTCATTCGGATCTGTCCTTTACCCACTTCATCCGTTTCACGTACTACGTTCTTAAGAACCATGCTTCCCCATGCATCCCTAATTTGCTCTTCCATCCAGGGCGACTGAGAACCATTATTATTGTTATATTTAGTAAGCAAGATCCTGACATCTGGCTCGAAGCCCTTAAGGTCCACGTTCTTCAGCAGATCCCTGAGCATGTCGAAAAACTGAAGAGCAGAGGTATAGTCAAAGAGTTCCGCGGGAGTAGGGACTAACAATACGTCAGCAGCACAAACAACGTTGATTGTGCCGATACCAAGGTTAGGAGCACTATCGATGACAACCACATCATAATCATGCGCAACCGTTTCGATGGCTAGTCTTAGCATCATATGAGGGTCTGTCGGCAGCTTACCATCGTCGTAACGCCCCATAAGCTCAGTTTCAATACGATGCAATGCGAGACAAGAAGGAATAATATCCAGACCAGGCCAGCAGGTTGGTTTTATGGCATATAAAGCATCATCTCGTTCACCGAGATAAAAGGGGAGGAGCGTATCTTCAGAGTGAATATGTAAATCGGGAACCCAACCGTGATACATCGATGCCGTACCTTGCGGATCGTTACCTTCAACTAACAGTACACGAAGCCCTTTCAAAGCCAGATCCTGAGCAAGATGAACGGAGACAGATGTTTTATAAACCCCACCTTTATGAGCTGCAACACCAATAACC
This sequence comes from Leclercia tamurae, assembly GCF_025566055.1. Classification (GTDB taxonomy): domain Bacteria; phylum Pseudomonadota; class Gammaproteobacteria; order Enterobacterales; family Enterobacteriaceae; genus Enterobacter; species Enterobacter tamurae. The sequence continues at coordinate 22,104 of NZ_JAMHKS010000063.1, read as the reverse complement.
GGAGGCAGGCTTTCATCAGGACGACGGAGACGGGTACCAAACACATCTCGCATATGATTTATTTGTTCAATGGTATAGCCAACACGCTGCTCTACGCGCCCTCGTAATTCCATATCTGGATGAGGCAAGCGCCCTGCTTTTTCAGCGTCACGAATAGCCTGGGATGACACACCGATCAGATCGGCAGCTTCACCAACTCGCCACCGCCGGGTGATTTTCCTTGCTTCAGGGCTATCATCATTAAATTGAGCGATAGCGATGGCTTTCGTCATCTCATGACCAGCGGTAATGCATTGATTTAGCGTATCCATTAATCCCATAAGAAGTTCCTTTCAATTAACTTTGCATCATTCTATTAAATCTTGAGAAAACAAGCAAAGCAACATAAAACATGCAAACTACCTAGAAAAGTGCAAAGCACATCAAATTTTGCAAAGTTGATAACTTATTAAACAGAATCCTTCAACAAAATGAGGTGATTACGATAGTTTTACGATCAGGAGGCCATAGCTAACCATCAACCTCTCAAAAGACAGGGCATCTTTGGTACGTTCAGATTGGTCTTTTCATAAGTTCGACATACGATGTATCGAATAATTAGCACTCACTGCCTTAAAAAGACGAGGTATCCCGGGGTCACTTGTTAAGTCCCATTTCTTGATATGCATCAGACCAGATGTGAGCTATTTTTATGGTCACTTATACGTATCGAGAAGCGCGTTCTGTAAACGCCTTAATCATAAAGGTGGGTCATAGCATGCATAAGGTGTGTTGTAACATGCTATGAAAAAAGATCGTTAAAGGATCTCAAAAAGGTGGGTTGGAACATGTTAAAGGTGGGCAGCGATATGCAAAAGGTGTGTCACAGCATGTAAAGATATCCCAACTGCTCAAAAATCAGCCTAACAAAATACGCTCAAACGCAACTGTGCCACGATACCATGTTATGACACACCTAAAATCATGGTACGACCCGCCAATGCTGAATATCCTGCATAATGCGACCCACCTTCTATGATGCCAATTCTTTAAGTTTTTTGTTTCGCTTATGAATCAACACCGTTAGAGTTCGCCCATCTTTTACAATAGAATATTCAATGTAGCCAATATCTTGTAGTTGCTTAAGTGCAGCCTTGATCAGCCGGTTCTGCTCCTTTACTGGAGAGGTCAGATTTAAACGTTCGATGATGCGATCAAACCGGATTGGGGCAGGGTTATCAGGCAGACTGGCGATATAGGTATAGAGCGTCTGAGCAACCTCTTTACCTTTAAGCATATGATAAGGACGTTTACGCAGAAGGATGTTGTAGTCGATCTGATACAGCTCATGCAAACGCTCATCGGCTTGAAGCGTGATCGTATCGGATTCTCTGGTGTACTTACCGCTCTTAAGAAGCTGAGTGAAAAATTTATCTCCAGTTTTCTTGCTGTTAAACTGAACTGTCTTGGTACCGATCCTGGTAAGTGCATCGAAGATGGTGTCACGCAGGCGCTTGTTAAACTGACGAGAGTCGTACTGACACAATGCGGCGAACTCAGTGAAAGGCAGCTCGATAGTGTTCGATTTCAAACCGTATTTACTGAAGGCACCAATAATGCCCATCCAGACACTAAAGTCCGTTGATATGTTAAGTCGCTCACCAAAGATCCTGACTTCGTCATAACCTTCCTTACGGGCGAATTCAAGCTGAGAAAATGAAGAAGAAACATCAATACCGGACTTCTGCCCCTTGGGTATTGCTCTGCTGCCAGGAACAAAGACACCCAAGCGCAGTAGAATAGCTGGTTGCACTGAAGAATTACTTGTGACTGTTAATTGATGTACCTCTCCTTCATTTGTAATTTGAGAGGGGATAAAATTGTTATCAGTCATAGAGTTATGCCACTTAAGTAGGAATCCATTCAAGGTTATCCACAAAGGGTGAATAGTTCGGTATTTCACATGCTATGACACACCATTTTGCATGTTATGACACACTAAGTGCATGATGTCACCCACTTTGATCATGGTATGGCACACTAATTACATGTTGTGACACACTTACTGCATAATGTGACACACCCAAATCTTCTGTATGCCTTGTCTGGCATGGTCTGTAGCGATCTGGGATCTGTTTGGAACTGTATGGATCCATTTAGGATCTTCAATAGGATCGTATTATTGGATCTAGCTATGTATATGTTGATAACTTTTAAATCAGAGAGTATGAAAGAGGATAGATAGCATCATGCCAGTGACAGTATTCATGTTGCAGAAAGACATGATTAAATGTTATGACCCAATACATAGAAGTGTGGGCTAAACATAATTGCCTTAGCTTGATCACGTTGATCTGCAAGTGGCTACGCTATCAGTGCACTTGTAATCACCACAACTGCATAGTCCAATGCGAACACACAACGAATATTCGGCTTATCCTGTACATAGCAGATTAATGAGCACGTGGCCGTCTATAGACGCGTCACACTGGCATGCAAAAATACTTTCTACTTTGGACGTCTTGGCACTATCGGAAAAAGTATCCAGAAAATACTTCTGATGATCGGATTTATTTTTATTGATTTAATAGCATATCGTGACTCATTTCTGAACAGGGGAGGGGTTAGACAAGTCCACCAAGCGCTTCAGGTTGCAATCTTAATATTAAGATTGGCCTTTCAATAATGCCACCGCCTCGATCCCCGGCATCTGGAACTGAACCCGGTGCCGTGCAGCTACATCCAGTGCGAACACTTTCGTGTACACCTCCGTTGAGCTTAGCGATTTATGTCCCATCAGGCTCTGTAGTACCTTCAGTGGAATACCTGCATACAGCATGTGCATAGCGTAGGAGTGGCGGAACGTGTGCGGCGTGACCGGTATGGAGAACATTACTCCATCGGCAGCGGCCGATTCTACCGCTTCATTCAGCCAGGTCCGGACCGTGCGGTCAGTGATCTCCCAGATGCGCGCTTTTTCGTTTCTGCCGGTGCGTTTATTACGGCGCTCCAGCGGAACTTTCAGGGTGGCCACCATCATCTGCAGCTGGCTGACGTACTGATGATCTGACAGCGGCACCAGGCGATGCGCCTGGCTTCTGGCTGGCGCCCGACCAGCCGTCCGCGCGGCTTTCTCCGCACGCTGTTTCAGGGTTGCCAGCTGTAAGAACGGCAGTGATGACGTCAGCGAAAAATCGGCCCGGGTGAGCGCCAGCGCCTCGTTGATTCGGGCACCGGTATTCCACAGTGTGGCCAGAAGCATTTTGCGGTGCAAATCAGGCACGTAATGGAGCAGGGCGCTGACCTCCGGTGCCAGCAGATACCTCGGCATTTCTTCATGCACCAGTGCCATCTGGCGCAGCGCCAGTGCGGACGGATAATCGATGGCGACGGGTAACGAGGCCGCCTGCGACGGGAGGGCGGGAAAGTTATTCATGGTCACTTGGTTATCCTTCATGATCGTCCGTGTGGGTGTTCTTTTGCTGGGCATTCCTGGGAGCATAATGTCGCTTTACCTGATGAACGAGCAAGGACAGCAGCGTAAACGGGGCGCGGATGGCCCGGATAATCAGCTTATGGGGCTGCCAGCGGGTGAGACGAGCTATCTCATCATCTTTGCCCTTAAGCGTACGTGATTTTGCCTCCATATCCAGCCTGTACCTGTCGTTGTCCTCAACAAGTGAAAGCACCCCCCTGTGCAGCAGGACGACATCCGGTTTCGCACGGCTGCCTGCCGGCAGCTTCAGTTCATTAACCGTCAGGGGAAGCGACATTCTGCTGCCGGGCGGAAAGCGGAACCCCATACCGTGCCAGAAACGGTCACGCCGGGCGTGGTTTACTGCATCTACTTCGTCGCCCGGGTTAGTCCTGATTGTTTTCACCGGCGTATCAGGCGGCAGGGTTTTTGCCCAGCTGACCAGCTGCTGCATGCACCACGAACCGAGTCCGCGGCCCTGCAGTTCATCCTCCAGAATAACGTAACCGTTGGTCAGATCCAGCTCAGCAGTATTGGTATAGGGGCTGACGTTGAAGCTGGCCGGAAAGGATAATGTACCGCCGTGCCAGAAGAGTTTCAGCTCACATACCCGGCTCTTCAGATGACGCGGACCGCGATTCTCTATGCCCGCAGGTAAATACTCATCTGAGATGATCCTGATGGCCACAAGAGTCAGGGGCCGGGGATAGCATGCCCCGTCCTGCTGTTTTGGCAGGGTAATCAGCCAGGCGTTTTCGTCTTCGCGGTAACGCGTTGTTGCGGAAATGTGCTCAGTCATGGTCAGCGATGATCCCGATAGTCACTGAAGGTGGTGGATGACAGCAATGAAGGTCACCGGCCAGGGGACGGCGGCCCGGGATGAATCCTTAATGGGCCTGCCACGGCGAGAAGTCGGGCAGTGTGCCCACGACACGGTATTTGCCCGGATATTGCAGCTGGCTGCCGCCGCGCGTCCATACCCTTACCACAAAGTCTCCGCCCTGTTCTGCTTCCGTCTGCAGGCGATCGGACTGCTCCAGAAGGATGTGCACCACGAACGGTGTATCGCTGCCGTCTTCAAAAAGGAGTTCCAGCGCGGCACGGCCTTCAGGAGCGCTTCAGATGCATCCGGAACCAGTAAGCGAGCGGCACCGGCGTTCCAGCTCAGAAAAAGATACCCGGCTCTGGCCTGCTCTGACTGCCAGTAGTCCGTGTGTTTAATAGCCTGTCCTTCATTCACTACAGAAATCATGTCTGAAAACCCTTTTAATAATGTCAGAGGGTGAAATCATTATTTTAAGGTTAGCTGCGTCTTTGTTTTCGTTCATGACGCAGAACACGCAGCATTACAGGTTGCGCTGACCAGGCTGACTTATTGAGACGGGAGCGCGGCAGTTTGCAGAGTCTGCGCAGGAGTCTGGCAAGGTGTATAGCTTTCAGCCCCATCCGTGAAGACTCATACTGCCGTGCACTGAAGTAATATTCGCGATCCGGAGGCCACGAATTTTCCCAGCCATCTTCGATTGCCCGCATTGCCTCATTGCGCATTACCGGCAGCTCCCGGATACGATACATGAGATCTGCCGGTAGGCTCCGCCAGTCACCGGACACCGTTTCAAAATTAAGTGGGACGGGAAAACTTATTTTAGACACGCGCTCAGCTTGTCGGTTAGGCTCATAAAACAGCTCACCGTCATCACTGGCAACAGCTGCACAGTCTTCAGCATACTGCTCCAGGAGAGTAATCAGTTCCGTCGCGATAAACAGCCGCTCCCGTTCCAACTTATCGTCTGACACCTGTCTTTCACGCTGGAGCGTGAACCGGTGCGTCAGCCAGATACCTGTCAGAGTAATACCGCCGGCCAGCAGACCAGTTATCAGCCCTGTAGCCACGTTTCCCCAAATACCAGTCCCCTGGGTTATCAGCTGCACGGTAACCGGATGGGATATAGCAGTAGCTACGCTATCTGCCGTGGCCTGAATATCTTCCATTGATCTTTTACCTCTTTATATTTCTGAGAAATCCCGCCAGCAGTTTTTGATGGGGGGCGACAGACAATATCAATCATCAAGCGTCGCTAGGTATGAAATCAGACGATCGACATTCTCGTCACAGAGCGTCAGGTGGAAAAGCTGTTCATCCTTTTCATGTAGCTCTGTTAATCCTTCTCCATCTGGCACACTACCCAGAGGATAGTCGTCCACCAAGGCAGCATTTTTCACGAAACACCATGTATTCAGGCCGCGCTCAAAACGAGCAAGACGTCTGTTTTCAAAAGTAACCATGAATAACAGATCGCCTGACTTGATGATTCGTAACCAGATACGCTGGTGACCGAGCTGCGCCAGCGACCTATACATGCTCGTCATATCAACTTTCTTCTTACCGCCCATCAAAAGCGTTCCCCTTTAAATAGTCACCAAGAGTAATTATGACGAGCAGTACAATCGTCTGCCCGCCCCGCATCTGTCATCCGGATGATTTTCCCCTGCCATTATCATTTACAGACTAATAATAAGCAGCAATATAGAAACTACGTTAAATTACCGGATGACCGTTTTACGTTGATCCGATTTTTTGCATATTTACAAGTTTCCGGAAGTGTACCGCGTTCAGGAAATAAGCAAAGCGGCAATATCTGCCGCTGCACGACGGGTACCGTTCAGGGCCTGAAACACCGCTCAGGCTCTGTCATCCCCAATATAGGTCATAAATTTTTTTCGTTTCACGGAAATTTTCCGGCGGCAGGAGAGAAGATCCGGGACTGCCTTTTTTCGGATCCCGGATGACAAAACGCATGATATTTCCTGTAAATGCAATTATTCATAACATTTATATTCATATATGTTAAAAGTGCGAAATTAGCATCAGTTGTTGGTTATTATTAAGATTTCAGCAACAAACCGTATCCCACCCGCTTCGTTAAAAAAACCGAAGGTCATCAGAAGCGCTCACTGATCGTTCCGGGCTGAGACGGTGGCAGCGTCACGGGTAATGTCTCTATTTTATTGGTCGTGAGGAAGGCCGGATAATGGCCAAACTAAGAAGCCATAGCATTGGGGGCAGCCTGCTGATCTGGTATGATCGAGCAGAGGCTCATCTCAATGAGCAATCCCCGCAACAAATTTTTTCGGGGTGCAACAGACCCTTTAGTGTCCAGGCCTGAAAAAAAAGAAAGCACGGTCTCTGAGAGACTACGGTCCTTACGCAACCATACCGGTTAGCGAGCTTTATATTTTCATTATGACTATCTGTATAACAGGGGAATGAATGTGATTAAAAAAATATGCGAAGTGATTGATGGAGAGTATGTCTGTGACATTGATATCAGTGTGGAAGAATGGAAAACTTTATTAACAAATGATAAAGTTTTTGACACAAAAAGTATTGCAGCGTTAAAAAAATGGTTTATTGAGCCAAATCATTCCTGCACATGCTTCGATATTGGTAAGAAGTACGACCTGCACAGCATGAGTGCTAATGGAGTCATAAACGGACTGGGTGGCAGAGTTCAAAAAGAACTTGGTAGATTCGAGGTTAAAGGTGTCGGAAATATCGCATCCGGTACAAAATTCATTACCGTAATGAAGAGTAAAGAAATCGGCGGAAAACCCAAAAGAAACTTATGGACAATTCGTGAGGAACTTGTTCAGGCAATTAACGAACTGGATTTTTTTGGTACAACAGAAATGGCCAGCAGTGAGTATTACTCTGACGATGAGTTGATCAATGCCATAGAGAAAAGTAATATCTTTGACAACGTTCAGACGTTTGAATATACAGGGGAAGCCAAACCAAAGAAAAATGCAATAGAAGTAAAAAATGGCCTCTCGTATCCCAGGAGTAAAGGCGTATCCCAAAATGCGCTGAATAAAGCAGGTTACAGATGTGAAGTCGATAGTGACCACCCAACATTCAGAAGGCGAAATTCATCCTTAAATTACACAGAACCTCATCACATTGTACCTATGTCCAGGCAAGATGCTTTTGACACATCTCTTGATGTTGAAGAAAATATCATATCTCTGTGTTGCAATTGCCATAAACAAATTCACCTTGGTCAGGGTTATGAAGATATGCTGAAAGAAATATACACTGCGCGAAAAAGGTTATTAAAAAAAGTTGGTATTGATATATCACTGGAAAACTTGATTCTTTATTACAAAATGGAAAGTAAGTGAGATTCAAACGAGAGTGATACCTTCGTTTTATTGGTCGGGATGAACAGCAGATGATGTTTCCGGCAAGTATCGGGTCCAGAAACTTTCTGTTAAAAAAGAGGTAAAAGTAGTCTTGAGCCCTGACTGCGAATCGCCATTGCGCATGACCAGAGAACAGGACGAACCCCTGCCAAACCCAGGCATGAGAAACACCTTTAAAACATAGACTTAATTAAAATCAGCAATTCCCATCGAAATAATAAGCAAGCAGAATTGGCTCAGGTGAATTTCACTCGGTGCAGTGCATGCGTTGGGGGGGGTAAAAGGAAAAACCCGAAATGAATCGGGTTTTGATTAATTAACGATTAACAGGTTCCCGTGCCCGGGAACACTCTGACTGTACGCGCAATATATTATTTCCGCAATCATTATTTTTGATTACCAAGCCATTTATTCATCTGCTCAATTTCACCTTTTTGAGCTTTAATGATGTCCTGCGCGAGCTTTCTCATTTCCGGATCTTTTCCGTATTTTAGCTCGGTCTCAGCCATTGCTATTGCCCCTTCATGGTGTGCTACCATGCCTTTCGCAAAAGCCTTGTCGGGATCGGACTCTTTTACAGCGGCCATCATTTTGTCATGCATACCTTTCATGCCGGACATATATTCCTGTGACGATGCCGATGAGGATATATCTGACATTTTCATTTCTGAATGTTCTGCGGAAATCGCTGGCAGGGATAACATCAGTATAACAAAAAGCGAATTTGTGATTTTCATATAATAAACCCTTTCAGATGGTTACCGGATAAGTTTAGCTGAGTCAGACAAAAAAGCCCCCTGAAGGGGGCAAAAAATAACAACATATCCGTATAAGGGACAATCTATCAAGGAAAGGGTAACCGCACGGAAACTTCAGTTGTCATCAGCCCGCATTGATCATGCGGCGGTGTGCATCAGCCATAGCCTGATGGGGGCCGGACTGACCGTTATTCGTAAATTCATGGGCAACAGCTGCTCTTTCATGTTCATTCATCGCCGCAAACGAAGTCGCCGGACGGGAAGCGTTAACGGTGCCAGTTCCCATCATCTTCTGATGACTTTCCGCCATTTTTTTATGTGCATCTGCTGAACCATTGTTCATGGTTTCATGAACAATAATAGCCTGTTCATGCTGATCCATACCGGCCATCCGTGGAGCTGCCCCCTGGATGGCGGCTGGAGTTGAAGAAGACTGCATCTGATGGGCCGGAGCCTGAGCATTATTGACACGCTCATGGATATTTACAGTTTCAGTGGCCCAGGCCGTAGAAATTAAGCTCAAACCTAACACTGATGCTAAGACGATATTTTTCATGGTAACTCTCCATTTCTGAATTAGTGATGTCCGTGAATTTCGATCTGTGTCCTCAGTAGTACAACTGACAACTCTACAGACCTTATTCCGCCGGGATGAGGCTTTAATACAACTCCTGGCTTGTGCTGATGCCGTGTATGGATGAAGTAATAATGCCTTCCTGATAAGTTGCACTAATTATATCGAATGGCTTCTGTTTGCTGCATGACAGGCTAATGACATCTTTGTCATTTAAATCTTTATTCTCAGTACTGGGTTTCCGGAATCATTTTCTCCAGTCTGGGCACGGATAGGATAAAACGAGTTGAACGTACGTCCGATTCCACCTGCACTCTTCCGTGATGTGCTTCCACGATGGACTTCACAATCGCAAGGCCGATGCCGCTGCCTTCTCCTTTTCGTTGTCTGGACGGATCTACCCGATAAAAACGGTCAAACAGCCTTGATAAATGCTCTTCAGGGATTGGTTTCCCCGGATTTTCAATCACAAGGTCAAAAAAGCTCTCCTGCTCTCTTATTGAGACGGTGATTGCCTGTCCCTCCGGGGTATAACGCAGGGCATTGGATAACAGATTATTGATCGCCCTTCTGAACATTTGTGGATCTCCCTCAACCAGGCAGGGCATCCCGTTAAATTTGAGCGTGATATTGCGTTCTTCGGCCCAGGCTTCGAAAAACTCGAAGACTTTCATGACTTCCGCTCTGAGGTCAAACATGACCCTGTCAGGTATCAGCTGATTATTATCTGCCTGTGCCAGGAACAGCATATCGCTGACCATTTTGGTCATCCGGTTATACTCTTCAAGACTGGAATAGAGGACATCCTCAAGTTCCCTCTGGGTTCGATCCTGACTCAGTGCGATTTCAGTCTGCGTCACCAGATTGGTGATGGGCGTTCTGATCTCATGCGCGATATCGGCAGAGAAATTGGCCTGGCGGGTAAAGACATCCTCAATCTTTCCAATCATATGATTGAACGAGATAACCAGTTGCTCCAGCTCAATGGGAACGCGTGTCGGTTCCAGTCGCGCATCAAGATTCTCGGAGGTGATGTTTTTAATGGCATTGCTGACATTACGAAGGGGCAGGTGCCCCTGACGGACAGCGATTCGAATGATCAGAACAATCAACAGGCTTATCACGACGGCAATCGCAATCAGGTTCTTTTTCAGCGCATCGAGGTAATGGAGATGGAAATTAATGGATAGGCCAGTCAGCATGACATAGTTCTGCTGTTTGCCCTGAAATATCGCCTGACCAGAGGAGGCGATAATCCTGTATGTTTCCATCTTCATTTCGGACCCGGTATCCATCGGTCCCGCAGGATCCTCCACCGTCCAGAGAAAGACATCCCGTGCGCGGCTGTGCTCGCTAAAATCTGCTGAATTCACTGCCGGGCGTAGTGCCGCCCCCTGAGCTGAGCTAAAGAGCACTTCACCCCTGGGATTGAGGAGCAAAAGGGCAACGTTGCGGTAGCTGGCAATTGATTCCTTTATTTTGCTTATTTTTTTATCATCCGGATCCACCGGGGACTGCAGTATACGGTTCAGTGTGGTGCTGATTTGTTGAAGATCGCTGACATCCTGCTCGGCAAAATGATTTTCAACAGAATGCAGCATAAACCAGGTGAAGGCGATAAAAGCCAGTATCGTGGACAGGCTGATAAAAAAGGTCAGCCGCAGAGCGAGTGAGAAAGGGCGTCTGGAAGGTTTGCTATGCATCCGGGACCTCCAGCATGTAGCCCACGCCCCGGACTGTCTGGATCAGCTTTGTCTCGTAATCGTTGTCTATTTTAGCGCGGAGTCGCTTTACTGCGACATCGATCGCATTAGTGTCGCTGTCAAAATTCATGTCCCAGACCTGAGAGGCAATCAGGGAGCGGGGAAGAACCTCTCCCTGATGGCGAATGAAAAATTCCAGCAGGCTGAACTCTTTACTGGTGAGCACAATGCGGTTTCCGGCGCGACTGACTTTTCTGGATACGAGATCAATCGAGAGGTCAGCCACCTTAAACTGGCTTTCCGTGATCATCGTGTTTCCCCGCCTCAGAAGGGTTCTCACCCGGGCGAGCAGTTCGGCAAACGCAAAGGGTTTAACCAGATAATCGTCCGCACCCAGTTCCAGTCCTTTGACCCTGTGTTCGATCGTGCCGAGGGCTGTCAGCAGTAAGACCGGCATACCCTTTCCGGCAGTGCGCAGCATGCGGATGATATCCCAGCCGTTCACATCAGGTAGCATGATATCCAGAATGACTAAATCATACTCGGCTGTCATGGCGAGATGATATCCGGTAAGACCATTATCAGCGTGATCCACTACGAACCCTGCCTCTGTAAGCCCTTTGCTGAGATATTCACCTGTTTTAATTTCGTCTTCGACGATCAATATTTTCATCTTGCTCCCCGGCTGGCTGCTAATGTCATTCTATTGCGCCCACGATCGTTATCAACGGATTACAGCAAAAATGACAACATTGTCATTATCCTGTCACTCGGCAAACAGAGAGCGTTAGGTAAAGTACCCCTATCAATACTCTGGACTTCATTTGAACCATTTACCAGGTCTGCCTGGACGAGAAGCGTTATGTTCAAATTAAAATTACTCAGCATTAGCACGATATTCATCCTGGCAGGCTGCGTGTCGCTTGCGCCTGAATATCAGCGGCCCGCAGCACCGGTACCCCAGCAGTTTTCACTGTCCCATAACAGCCTGACGCCAGCGGTAAATGGCTATCAGGATACGGGCTGGCGTAACTTTTTTGTCGATCCCCAGGTTACCCGGTTGATCGGTGAAGCTCTGACTAATAACCGTGATTTGAGAATGGCTGCCCTGAAGGTTGAAGAGGCCCGAGCCCAGTTCAACGTCACGGATGCAGATCGTTATCCCCAGCTGAATGCCTCATCCGGGATAACATACAGCGGTGGTCTGAAAGGTGACAAGCCGACCACACAGGAGTACGACGCGAGACTGGAGCTCAGCTATGAGCTCGATTTTTTCGGCAAACTTAAGAACATGAGTGATGCTGACCGCCAGAACTACTTTGCCAGCGAAGAAGCCCGTCGGGCCGTACACATCCTGCTGGTCTCCAACGTTTCACAGAGCTATTTCAGCCAGCAACTGGCGTACGAACAACTCCGTATTGCGCGGGAAACGCTGAAAAATTATGAACAGTCCTATGCTTTCGTTGAGCAACAGCTCGTGACCGGGAGTACGAACGTTCTGGCACTTGAACAGGCGAGAGGACAAATCGAAAGTACCCGCGCCGAAATAGCCAAACGAGAAGGCGATCTGGCTCAGGCAAACAATGCCCTGCAACTGGTGCTGGGAACGTACCGCGCACTTCCGTCAGAAAAAGGGATGAAAGGCGGGGAGATCGCACCAGTAAAATTGCCACCAAATCTATCTTCACAAATTTTGCTGCAGCGACCGGATATTATGGAAGCGGAATATCAGCTGAAAGCGGCTGATGCCAATATTGGCGCAGCGCGAGCGGCCTTTTTCCCCTCCATTACCCTGACCAGTGGTCTTTCCGCAAGCAGTACGGAGCTGTCCAGCCTGTTTACGTCAGGAAGTGGAATGTGGAATTTTATCCCTAAAATTGAAATTCCTATTTTTAATGCTGGCAGGAATAAAGCCAATCTGAAGCTGGCTGAAATTCGCCAGCAACAATCGGTGGTTAATTACGAACAAAAAATTCAGTCAGCCTTTAAGGATGTTTCCGACACGCTTGCGCTGCGCGACAGCCTTAGCCAGCAACTTGAGTCACAGCAGCGTTATCTTGATTCACTTCAGATAACTCTCCAGCGTGCCAGAGGATTATATGCAAGTGGTGCTGTCAGTTACATCGAAGTGCTGGATGCAGAACGTTCCCTCTTCGCTACGCAGCAAACCATTCTCGATCTTACCTATTCCCGACAGGTTAACGAAATTAATCTGTTTACCGCGCTGGGTGGCGGTTGGGTAGAGTAAATTTATTTAATTAATCAGGAAATTAAAAATGCGTAATTCACTTAAAGCCGTTTTATTTGGTGCCTTCTCTGTCATGTTTTCTGCCGGTCTTCATGCTGAAACACATCAGCATGGCGATATGAATGCTGCCAGTGATGCTTCGGTACAGCAGGTTATCAAGGGCACCGGTGTCGTTAAAGACATTGATATGAATAGTAAAAAGATTACCATTTCGCACGAAGCAATCCCTGCTGTGGGCTGGCCTGCAATGACCATGCGCTTCACTTTTGTTAATGCAGACGACGCTATCAATGCCCTGAAAACCGGCAACCATGTCGATTTCTCGTTTATTCAGCAGGGCAATATCTCCTTACTCAAAAGCATTAACGTTACGCAATCCTGATTATCAGTCCGGAGCGAATACATCCAGTGCGCCTGAACATTCATTAAGGGATTACTGTGAATGAATGATCGGGCGCATATGCCAGGTGTTTTGATTTTTCAGCGAGAAATTGTATGGCTTCTTTAAAGATAAAATATGCTGCAATAATTATCAGCAGCCTCATAGCAGGAGGGCTGATATCGGTTACTGCCTGGCAGTATGTAAACTCATCACAAAAAACAGTACAAACCGAACAAAAGGCACCGGAGCGAAAGGTACTTTTCTGGTATGACCCGATGAAACCGGATACCAAATTTGATAAACCCGGAAAATCTCCCTTTATGGATATGGACCTGGTGCCAAAATATGCTGATGAAAGCGGCGATAAAAGCAGTGGCGGGATCCGTATCGATCCAACGCAGGTTCAGAATCTGGGATTAAAAACGCAAAAAGTCACGCGAGGAATGCTGAATTATTCTCAGACAATCCCGGCTAATGTCAGTTACAACGAGTATCAGTTTGTCATTGTGCAGGCGCGCTCTGACGGTTTCGTCGAAAAAGTGTATCCCCTGACGATTGGCGATCATGTGAAGAAAGGCACTCCGCTTATCGATATCACCATTCCTGAATGGGTTGAGGCACAAAGTGAGTTCCTGCTGTTATCCGGTACAGGCGGTACGTCAACCCAGATAAAAGGGGTTCTGGAGCGACTTCGTCTGGCTGGTATGCCGGAAGAGGATATTCAAAGGCTGCGTTCAACCCGCACAATCCAGACCCGTTTTACCATTAAAGCACCTATTGATGGTGTCATTACTGCGTTTGACCTGCGCACCGGAATGAATATTTCGAAAGATAAAGTAGTGGCTCAGATTCAGGGGATGGACCCGGTCTGGATCAGCGCTGCAGTGCCAGAATCTATCGCATATCTGCTGAAAGATACGTCGCAGTTTGAAATTTCGGTACCGGCTTATCCGGATAAAACATTCCATGTCGAAAAATGGAACATTCTTCCCAGCGTGGATCAGACAACCCGTACGCTTCAGGTCCGTCTCCAGGTTTCTAATAAGGATGAGTTTCTCAAGCCGGGCATGAATGCCTATCTGAAACTGAATACCAGGAGCCAGGAGATGCTGCTGATACCAAGCCAGGCCGTTATCGATACCGGCAAAGAACAGCGCGTGATTACTGTTGATGATGAAGGCAAGTTTGTGCCGAAACAGATCCACGTTCTGCATGAATCACAGCAACAGTCCGGCATTGGCTCCGGCCTGAATGAAGGCGATACCGTGGTGGTCAGTGGCCTGTTCCTCATTGACTCCGAAGCCAATATTACGGGCGCGCTGGAACGTATGCGCCACCCTGAAAAAACAGAAAACAGTATGCCAGCAATGTCTGAGCAGCCTGTAAATATGCATTCAGGGCACTGAGGAGACGACGATGATTGAATGGATTATCCGGCGCTCTGTCGCCAACCGTTTCCTGGTCATGATGGGCGCACTGTTTCTCAGCATCTGGGGCACATGGACGATAATTAACACGCCGGTCGATGCGCTGCCTGACCTGTCAGATGTGCAGGTCATTATTAAAACCAGCTATCCCGGACAGGCCCCGCAGATTGTAGAAAACCAGGTCACCTATCCGCTTACCACCACCATGCTGTCCGTACCTGGCGCAAAAACCGTGCGTGGCTTTTCACAGTTCGGTGATTCGTATGTGTATGTCATTTTTGAAGACGGCACCGATCTGTACTGGGCCCGTTCGCGCGTGCTGGAATACCTGAATCAGGTTCAGGGCAAACTGCCTGCGGGTGTGAGCTCTGAAATCGGCCCGGACGCCACGGGAGTGGGCTGGATATTTGAATATGCCCTTGTCGATCGCAACGGAAAACACGACCTTTCAGAACTGCGCTCTCTGCAGGACTGGTTCCTGAAATTTGAGCTGAAAACCATCCCGAACGTGGCTGAGGTCGCTTCGGTTGGCGGCGTGGTGAAACAGTACCAGATTCAGGTCAATCCGGTAAAACTGTCCCAGTACGGTATCAGCCTGCCCGAAGTGAAACAGGCACTTGAATCGTCTAACCAGGAGGCCGGTGGCTCATCCGTTGAAATGGCCGAAGCGGAGTATATGGTCCGTGCCAGCGGTTATCTTCAGAGCATTGATGATTTTAATAACATCGTCCTGAAAACAGGTGAGAACGGCGTGCCGGTTTATCTGCGGGATGTTGCCCGCGTGCAGACCGGGCCCGAAATGAGGCGTGGTATTGCCGAGCTGAACGGCCAGGGAGAAGTCGCTGGCGGCGTGGTGATCCTGCGGTCGGGTAAAAATGCGCGCGACGTTATCACGGCAGTGAGGGATAAACTGGAGACGCTGAAGGCCAGCCTGCCGGAAGGCGTTGAAATCGTGACCACCTACGATCGCAGCCAGTTAATCGACCGGGCGATTGATAACCTCAGTTCCAAACTTCTGGAAGAGTTTATCGTGGTGGCCATCGTCTGTGCTCTGTTCCTGTGGCACGTACGTTCTGCCCTGGTGGCGATTATCTCTCTGCCGCTTGGCCTGTGTATCGCCTTTATCGTCATGCACTTCCAGGGACTGAACGCCAATATCATGTCGCTGGGAGGGATAGCGATTGCCGTCGGTGCGATGGTGGATGCCGCCATTGTGATGATTGAAAATGCGCACAAACGGCTTGAGGAGTGGGATCATCAGCATCCGGGTGAGCAGATTGACAACGCCACCCGCTGGAAGGTGATTACCGACGCCTCCGTGGAAGTGGGACCCGCGTTGTTCATTAGCCTGCTGATCATCACCCTGTCCTTTATTCCTATCTTTACCCTGGAAGGGCAGGAAGGTCGTCTGTTTGGCCCGCTGGCATTCACGAAAACGTACTCCATGGCGGGAGCGGCCGCACTGGCCATCATCGTCATTCCTATTCTGATGGGATTCTGGATCCGGGGGAAAATTCCTGCCGAGACAAGTAACCCCCTGAACCGGGTGCTGATCAAAGCGTATCATCCTTTGCTGCTGCGGGTCCTCCACTGGCCAAAAACAACCCTGCTGGTTGCGGCCTTGTCCATTTTCACGGTTATCTGGCCACTGAGTCAGGTGGGCGGTGAATTTCTGCCGAAGATTAACGAGGGCGATCTGCTGTATATGCCGTCGACCTTGCCTGGCGTCTCTCCGGCAGAAGCTGCAGCGCTCCTGCAGACAACAGACAAGTTAATCAAAAGCGTTCCTGAAGTGGCTTCTGTATTTGGCAAGACCGGTAAAGCAGAGACCGCAACGGATTCCGCGCCGCTCGAAATGGTGGAAACCACGATCCAGCTCAAACCTGAGGATCAGTGGCGTCCCGGCATGACAATTGACAAGATTATTGATGAACTCGACAGGACAGTCCGTTTACCGGGTCTGGCAAACCTCTGGGTGCCGCCTATCCGTAACCGTATTGATATGCTCTCAACCGGGATCAAAAGCCCGATAGGTATCAAAGTGTCCGGGACTGTTCTGTCCGATATCGACGCGACGGCGCAGAGTATCGAGGCGGTAACCAAAACGGTACCGGGTGTGGTGTCTGTCCTGGCTGAGCGACTGGAAGGTGGACGTTACATTGATGTGGACATTAACCGGGAAAAAGCTTCCCGGTACGGGATGACAGTAGGTGATGTCCAGCTGTTCGTCTCATCAGCCATCGGCGGTGCGACGGTAGGGGAAACGGTGGAAGGCGTGGCCCGGTACCCTATTAACATTCGTTACCCACAGGATTACCGCAACAGTCCGCAGGCGCTGAAACAGATGCCGATCCTGACCCCGATGAAGCAGCAGATCACACTGGGCGATGTTGCCGATATTAAAGTCGTTTCTGGACCAACCATGCTGAAAACCGAAAATGCCCGGCCAGCCAGCTGGATTTATGTTGATGCCCGCGGCAGGGACATGGTGTCGGTGGTTAACGACATTAAGACGGCCATCAGCGAGAAAGTGAAACTGAGACCGGGAACCAGTGTGGCATTCTCCGGACAGTTTGAACTGCTTGAGCATGCCAACAAGAAACTGAAGCTGATGGTGCCGATGACGGTGATGATCATTTTCATCCTGTTGTATCTGGCATTCCGCCGGGTTGACGAAGCCCTGCTGATCCTGATGAGCCTGCCGTTCGCCCTGGTTGGCGGAATATGGTTCCTGTACTGGCAGGGCTTCCATATGTCAGTGGCGACCGGAACCGGGTTTATCGCCCTGGCCGGGGTGGCAGCAGAGTTTGGCGTGGTCATGCTGATGTATCTGCGTCATGCCATTGAAGCGCACCCGGAATTGTCCCGTAAAGAGACGTTCACACCGGAAGGTCTTGATGAAGCCCTCTATCATGGTGCCGTACTGCGTGTCCGGCCGAAAGCCATGACCGTGGCGGTGATCATTGCGGGTCTGCTGCCAATACTCTGGGGAACCGGCGCAGGTTCAGAAGTCATGAGCCGTATTGCTGCGCCAATGATTGGTGGGATGATCACGGCTCCGCTGCTGTCCCTGTTCATTATTCCTGCCGCCTACAAATTAATCTGGCTGCGCAGACATAAAAAAAGCGTGTCATAACCCTGAAAGGGCGCCCCCAGTGGGCGTCCTTCTGCACTGATTCACCCTGACGTCAGGGTTTATATCGATAATATACAGAGGTGAGTATGAAAAAAGTGGTTCTAATGGCCCTGGCTCTCGGCCTGTCACTGCCTGCAATGGCGAGTGAAAAAGTCATTGATATGTACAAATCTGAAAACTGTGGCTGTTGTTCCCTGTGGGGCAAAGCGATGGAAAAAGACGGGTTCGAAGTGCGAACTCACGTCATGAATGATCAGGCGCTGTCAGCCCTGAAAGAAAAGCATGCTGTTCCTGCTGGACTACGAAGTTGTCATACCGCGGTTGTAGGTAATTTGATCATTGAAGGCCATGTGCCTGCGGCAACGATACATAAGGCCATGCAGTCTGGTTCGGGTATATACGGTCTCGCCACCCCCGGTATGCCAGCAGGAAGTCCGGGAATGGAGATGGGGGCCCGAAAAGAGGCTTACGATGTTATCGCATTCTCACCGGAGGGCAGTAAAAAAGTCTTCCAGCGAATCGAATAGTCAGCGGAACGGCTGATAACGGGACGCCGGCAGCAGGCACTCTTATGCCGGCGGCATTCGTGGTAATCGCATCCATGACATATCCTGAAGACAGAAAATGCTTCAGATATGCATAAGGAGAGTTACTGTGAAAAATGACAATGCAGTGGAACATAACAACCAGACTGCTTCTGAGCAGACATCATCCCCGGACGAGAGTCACGCATTGCATAAGGTGAGAGATCCCGTGTGCGGGATGGTCATCCTGCCTGACAAGGCGCACAGCAGCATTCGATACCAGGACCATCAGCTTTATTTCTGCTCCGCCAGCTGTGAGAGCAAATTTAAAGCCCATCCCGATCATTATTTTACCGAAGATGCCAGTGAACATCACCATCACCACGACCACCATGAAGTCAGCCCTGATAAGATAAAACAGTCTCACCGCCAGGCGGAGAAAGAGATTTCTGAAGGTGTGTGGACATGTCCGATGCATCCGGAGATACGCCGTAGTGGTCCCGGAAGCTGTCCTGTCTGTGGAATGGCACTGGAGCCGCTCGTAGCTACGGCATCCACGGGGACGAGTGATGAACTTCGCGACATGACAAGACGCTTCTGGCTGGGGTTGTTGCTGGCGTTTCCGGTTCTGGTACTCGAAATGGGATCTCATCTGTTTCCCGACTTGAGGAATACAGTACCGCCACAGTACAACACATGGCTGCAGCTGCTTCTGGCCTCCCCTGTCGTGTTGTGGTGTGGCTGGCCATTCTTCGCCCGGGCCGTAATGTCGTTACGTAACCGCTCCCTGAATATGTTTACCCTTGTTGCAATGGGGACCGGCGTAGCCTGGGTTTACAGCGTCATTGCAACCGTCTTCCCCTCCTGGTTTCCTGCATCGTTCAGAAACATGGATGGCCTGGTGGCCGTTTATTTTGAAGCCGCAGCAGTTATTACGGTGCTTGTTCTGCTGGGACAGGTTCTTGAGCTGCGGGCACGGGAACAAACCTCAGGCGCCATTACTGCGCTTCTGAACCTTGCCCCCAAAACCGCCAGACGGCTGGATCATGACGGTCATGAAACGGATATTAATGCGGAAGATGTCCTGCCTGGCGATAAGCTCCGCATCAGACCTGGAGAGAGTATTCCGGTCGACGGTATCGTGGTCGAAGGCAAAACAACCGTTGATGAATCGATGGTGACCGGGGAATCTATGCCTGTTACCAAAACGGAGGGTGACCCTGTCATCGGGGGGACCATTAATCAGACAGGTAGTCTTATCATCCGTGCAGAGAAAGTCGGTGATGAAACGATGCTCTCACGAATTGTTCAGATGGTCGCTGATGCACAGCGTTCGCGGGCCCCCATCCAGAGAATGGCTGACAGCGTTTCAGGCTGGTTTGTTCCTCTGGTGATACTTATCGCGGTTGTTGCTTTCATGATCTGGTCTGTCTGGGGGCCCGAGCCCAGGATGGCGCACGGTCTCATTGCGGCTGTGTCGGTCCTGATTATTGCCTGTCCCTGCGCGCTGGGGCTGGCCACGCCGATGTCGATAATGGTGGGGGTGGGCAAAGGCGCCCAGGCCGGGGTGTTAATCAAGAATGCCGAAGCCCTTGAGCGTCTTGAAAAAGTGGACACGCTGGTTGTCGACAAAACAGGCACGCTCACGGAAGGTTCGCCGACGGTGACAGGGATTATCAGTCTCAATCCGGGTGGGGAAACATCTCTTTTGCGTGTAACGGCCGCAGTGGAAAAAGGCTCGCAGCATCCGCTGGGTATGGCAGTAGTTAAAGCAGCACAGGAAAAGGGGATCGCAATACCCGCAGTCACTCATTTCAATGCGCCGTCGGGTAAAGGTGTCTCAGGCGATGTCGAAGGTCAACGGGTTGTTATTGGTAATGAACTGGCTATGCAGGAAAACAGTATCGTTATTGATAATCAAAAGGCCGTTGCGGATACGTTGCGGATGGAAGGCGCTACCGTTATCTATGTGGCCACAGACGGGCACCTTGCAGGCCTGATAGCTATCTCGGATCCCGTGAAAGCAACCACGCCGGATGCGCTTAAAGCTTTGCGTCAGGCGGGGATCCGCATCGTTATGCTCACCGGGGATAACCAGCTTACCGCTGAAGCAGTCGCACGGAAACTGGGAATAGATGAGGTTGAAGCCGGGATTCTGCCGGATGGCAAAAAAGCAGTGATAACCCGACTGAAAGCGTCTGGCCATGTGGTTGCGATGGCCGGAGACGGTGTGAATGATGCCCCGGCGCTGGCAGCGGCTGACGTGGGTATAGCCATGGGAACGGGTACAGATGTGGCAATTGAAAGTGCCGGAGTCACCCTTCTCAAAGGCGACTTGATGATACTGAACAGGGCCCGTCATCTGTCAGAAATCACCATGAAAAATATCCGACAGAATCTGTTTTTTGCATTTATCTACAACGCACTTGGCGTGCCTGTGGCTGCAGGTCTGCTTTATCCTGTGTATGGAATACTGCTGTCGCCAGTTATTGCGGCGGCGGCCATGGCTCTTTCCTCCGTCAGCGTCATTGTGAATGCGTTGCGTCTGAAAAGTGTCAGGCTCGGGAAATAACACTGAGTGAAGGGGCTGTTACGAACAGAAGGAGTCCAGTATGAAAAGTACCACCTATGCGCTTATTGCTGTCGCCGCGATCGCGGCATTTGCCCTCCTGCGCGAACACTGGTCACATGTGGCAGGTTACTGGCCATATCTGTTATTGCTGGTCTGCCCGCTAATGCATCTTTTCCACGGCCACGGAGGGCATGGAGATCATCAACATCAAGGAAGTGAAAACGATAAAAAAAATTAATCCGGCAGACGGGGCCGCGTCGCGGCCCCGTTATCAGTCCAGGTATCGTTCGTAGTCTCTGGCATGCGCAAAGGCATGCTGTTCAAGTTTGTTATCAGCGGGTGCCGCTGCCCGGAACGCCAGTGAGTTAACAGGATTGTTATTGATGACCAGCTCGTAATGCAGATGAGGACCGGATGAACGTCCGCTGTTACCGGATAACGCAATAGCGTCTCCCCGGGTAACCCTGGCCCCTTTAGTAACGAGTATTTTATTGAGGTGGAGATAGCGAGTTTTAACACCGGCTTTTCCCGTTACTTCAACAAAATATCCCATGGTACTGTTGTATTCGGCCCGGGTGATTTTTCCGTCGATGACGCTGACTATTTTCGTGTTCATGGGCATGGAATAATCAATGCCATTATGGGGACTCACTTTTCCCGATACCGGGTTAAGTCTTGCAGGATTGAAAGGCGAACTGAGTCTTGCTGTGGCCGGTAACGGATAATCGAGACTGCCTTTCCCGGAAGTATCGGAAAGGTTATAGAACTTTTTATCTGATATACGATACGCCGTGTAATTAAATGAACCGGACGTAAATTTATAGGCCACGACACGTGATTTTCCCGCTTTCTTTTGCAGTACGAGTTTTAATGATTCATTTTTTTTCAAATGCCGCAGATTAAACCGGGAAGGCAAGGAGCGCTGAAGAGTAGCGATCTCGTTCGATTCCAGCCCCGAGCGGGTGGCTGAAAGGTAGGCATTTTCTTTTACGACATCGGTAATGCTGCCAACTTACTGATTTAGTGTATGATGGTGATTTTAAGGTGCTTGCGTGGCTTCCATTTCCATCAGATGTCCTTCCTGCTCCGCTACTGAAGGCGTGGTGCGTAACGGCAAAAGCAC